>NZ_VRVC01000113.1:0-16220 GCF_008040005.1 Methylobacterium sp. WL19 | reverse complement strand
CCCGAGCCCGCCCTCGCATCCGCCGCCCCGCAGAGCAACGCGGAGATCGCCGCCAGCCGGCTCCGGGGAGCACGCGACGTCGAAAAGCCCGGCAGCGGGCAATCCGCCCCGCGCAAACCCTCGCCCGATCATACGGGGCAGGGCGTGATCCTGCTGGTCGAGGACGAGGATCCGGTGCGCGCGGTCAACAGCCGAGCCCTGTCGGCACGGGGCTACACGGTTCTGGAAGCCGCCTCCGGCCTCGACGCCCTGGCCCTCATCAGCGATGTCGACCAGACCATCGACCTCGTCGTCTCCGACGTGGTGATGCCGGAGATGGACGGTCCGACGCTGCTGCGCGAATTGCGCAAGCACCGCCCGGACCTGAAGGTGATCTTCGTCTCCGGCTATGCCGAGGACGCGTTCCGCAAGAACCTCCCCGAGGGCGAGGATTTCAACTTCCTGCCCAAGCCCTTCAGCCTCAAGCAGCTCGTGGAAACGGTGAAGGAGACGATCGCCCGCTAGGGCGACGTTCTCCCACCGAATGATGCGAAATTGGCGCCCGGCACCTTGCGAAAAGAGAACAAACCAAGTACATCATTCGCATCCGAGGCACATTGAGCCTTGAGCTCTCCCCATGCATAAGGATGCCGACGAATGGCCCAGCCCGCGCTGAAAGTTGTGGATTCCCCGATGGTGGACAAGGACAAGGCGAAGGCGATCGATGCCGCGCTGTCCCAGATCGAGCGTGCTTTCGGCAAGGGCTCGATCATGCGGCTCGGCAAGAACGATAAGGTGGCGGAGGTCGAGACCATCTCCACCGGATCGCTCGGCCTCGACATCGCGCTCGGCGTCGGCGGCCTGCCGCGTGGCCGGGTGATCGAGATCTACGGCCCCGAATCCTCGGGCAAGACCACCCTTGCCCTTCACACCATCGCCGAAGCCCAGAAGAAGGGCGGCGTCTGCGCCTTCGTGGACGCGGAGCACGCCCTCGATCCGGTCTATGCGCGCAAGCTCGGCGTCCAGCTCGACGATCTCCTGATCTCGCAGCCCGATACCGGCGAACAGGCCCTGGAAATCACCGACACCCTGGTGCGCTCGGGTGCCATCGACGTGCTCGTTGTCGATTCGGTGGCGGCGCTGACGCCCCGCGCCGAGATCGAGGGCGAGATGGGCGACAGCCAGCCCGGTCTTCAGGCGCGCCTGATGAGCCAGGCCCTGCGCAAGCTCACGGGCTCGATTTCGCGCTCCAAGTGCATGGTCATCTTCATCAACCAGATCCGGATGAAGATCGGCGTCATGTACGGCAGCCCGGAGACGACCACGGGCGGCAACGCGCTCAAGTTCTACGCGTCGGTGCGCCTCGACATCCGCCGCATCTCGACCCTGAAGGACCGGGACGAGGCCATCGGCAACCAAGTCCGCGTCAAGGTGGTCAAGAACAAGGTCGCGCCGCCCTTCAAGCAGGTGGAATTCGACATCATGTTCGGTGAGGGCGTCTCGAAGGTCGGTGAGTTGATCGACCTCGGGGTGAAGGCCGGGATCGTGGAGAAGTCCGGCGCCTGGTTCTCCTATGCGAGCCAGCGCCTCGGCCAGGGCCGCGAGAACTCGAAGGGCTTCCTGCGCGACAACCCGGACATCGCCAACAAGATCGAAGCGGCGATCCGGCAGAATTCCGGCCTGCTCGCAGACAAGATCCTCGAGACGGCCAAGCCCACCGAGGACGATCTGGACGAAGGCGAGGCCTGATCGCCTCGCAGGTCATCGAAGAGGCCGTCGCAGCTCCCTGCGGCGGCCTTTTTTGATGATCGGATCGGTGCAGTATCGATCCGACCTTCCGGCCGGGCCTCGACGAGAGCCCGAACGGCTCGCGCGCACTACCTTCGCGTGGCCCGCGACGGACTTACGAAGCCACCCTCAAACCGCCATTCCGAGGGGACGCGACGGGCGCCGCGGCCGTTTTGCAGCCCACGTCGTGAAAAAGCGGAACCCACCGCAATCGACCGGGCGTGACTCGACGGTCCGGCCTCCTTATGAGGGCGCAAGCCACGAAGAAGCCTCGGGTCGTCGTCTCGACGGCCCAAAGCGCACGACAGAGTCATTTCACGATGAGCGGCGTCAACGAGATCCGGTCGGCCTTCCTCGACTATTTCGCCAAGGCGGACCACGCCGTGGTGCCGTCGTCGTCCCTCGTCCCCCGCAACGACCCGACCCTGATGTTCACCAATGCGGGGATGGTGCAGTTCAAGAACGTCTTCACCGGCGTCGAGAAGCGGCCCTACAACCGGGCCACCACGGCGCAGAAATGCGTCCGCGCCGGCGGTAAGCACAACGACCTCGACAATGTCGGCTACACGGCCCGCCACCACACCTTCTTCGAGATGCTCGGCAACTTCTCCTTCGGCGATTATTTCAAGCCGCAGGCGATCGAACTGGCCTGGAGCCTGATCACGAAGGAATTCGGCCTGTCGAAGGACCGGCTGCTCGTCACCGTCTATGCGGATGACGACGATGCGGCCGATCTCTGGAAGAAGATCGCGGGTTTTGGCGACGACCGGATCATCCGCATCGGCACCTCCGACAATTTCTGGCAGATGGGCGATACAGGCCCCTGCGGTCCCTGTTCGGAGATCTTCATCGATCAGGGTCCCGGCCTCCAGGGCGGTCCTCCCGGTTCGCCGGACGAAGACGGAGACCGGTTCCTGGAATTCTGGAACCTCGTCTTCATGCAGTACGAGCAGATCGAGCCGGGCAACCGCCTCGCCCTGCCGCGCCCCTCCATCGATACCGGCATGGGCCTGGAACGCATGGCGGCGATCCTCCAGGGCGTCACCAGCAATTACGACACCGACCTGTTCAAGGCCCTCATCGATGCGGTGAGCCACGCGGTCGGCCGGCCGCCGGAGGCCGGCACCGTCGCCTCCTACCGCGTCATCGCCGATCACCTGCGTTCCGTCTCGTTCCTCATCGCCGACGGCGTGCTGCCGTCGAACGAGGGCCGCGGCTACGTCCTGCGCCGCATCATGCGCCGGGCCATGCGCCACCTCGAACTCCTCGGCTCCCGCGAGCCCGTGATGTTCCGCCTGGTTCCCACCCTGGTCCGCGAGATGGGGCAGGCCTATCCCGAACTGACCCGCGCCGAGAGCCTGATCTCGGAGACCCTGCGCCTGGAGGAGACCCGCTTCCGTCGCACCCTCGAGCGGGGCCTCGCCATCCTCGATTCCGAGAGCCGCACCCTGGTCTCCGGCCAGAACCTGTCCGGCGAGACCGCCTTCACCCTCTACGACACCTACGGCTTCCCCCTCGACCTGACCCAGGACGCCCTGAAGGCCCGCGGCATCGGCGTCGACACCGACGCGTTCGGTCAGGCGATGGAGCGCCAGCGCAAGGCCGCCCGCGCCGCCTGGACCGGCTCGGGCGAGGCCGCCACCGAGACGGTCTGGTACGGCATCAAGGAGCGCGTCGGCGCCACCGAGTTCCTCGGATACGAGACCGAGGGCGCGGAAGGCATCGTCACCGCGCTCCTGCGCGACGGGGCCGAGGTGGAGAGCCTGTCGGCCGGCGAGACCGGCCTCGTGCTCCTCAACCAGACCCCGTTCTATGCCGAATCCGGCGGTCAGGTGGGCGATACCGGCCGCCTGTCCGCGTCGGGCCTGACCGCGCGGGTCACCGCCACGGAGAAGAAGCTCGGCGATCTCTTCGTGCATCACGTCACCGTCGACGAGGGGCGGTTGACCCTCGGGCAGGCGGCGGAACTCACCGTCGATCACGCCCGTAGGTCGGCGATCCGCGCCAACCATTCGGCCACCCATCTTCTGCACGAGGCCCTTCGCCAGGTGCTCGGCGACCATGTGGCCCAGAAGGGCTCGCTGGTCTCGGCCGAGCGCCTGCGCTTCGATTTCAGCCATCCCAAACCCATGGACGAGGCCGAGCTCCGCGCCGTGGAGGACATCGCCAATGCGGTGCTCCTGCAGAACACGCCCGTGGTGACGAAGCTGATGGCCCAGGACGAGGCCGTCGCCTCAGGCGCCCGCGCCCTGTTCGGCGAGAAATACGGCGACGAGGTGCGCGTCGTCTCCATGGGACGCCCGGTCGACGATCGGGGCGAGCTCGCGGAGGAGGGCCGGCTTCCGGCCTTCTCCATCGAACTCTGCGGCGGCACCCATGCGGGCCGCACGGGCGAGATCGGGCAGATCTCGGTGCTCGGCGAGAGCGCGGTCGGTGCGGGCGTGCGCCGCATCGAGGCCCTCACCGCCGGGGCGGCCCGCCGTCACCGCGCCGAGGAAAGCCGCACCCTCGGCCAGATCGCCGGACTCCTCAAGGTCCAGAGCGCCGATGTCCCCGAACGGCTGAGCGCGCTCATCGATGAGCGCCGCCGCCTGGAGCGCGAATTGTCGGACGCCAAGAAGAAGCTCGCCATGGGCGGCTCGTCGGGGAACGACGACGGCATCGTCGAGGTCGGCGGCGTCAAGCTGATGGCCAAGGTCGTCGAGGGCGTCGAGATGCGCGACCTGAAGAGTCTCGCCGATGCCGGCAAGATCCGCATCGGCTCCGGCATCGTCGCCCTGGTGGGCGTGTCGCCGGACGGCAAGGCCGGCCTCGTCGTCGGCGTCACCGAGGATCTGACCGACCGGTACGACGCGGTCTCCCTCGTCCGCGCCGGGGCCGGGCATCTCGGCGGCAAGGGCGGCGGCGGACGCCGCGACATGGCCCAGGCCGGTGGCCCGGAGGGAACCGGCGCCCAGGCGGTGATCGACGCCATCGCCCAGGCGCTCTCCGTCAGTTGACGCGCTTCCAAGTCTGGCGCTTGCAGAACACGCTCATCACGCAACCGGCGACCTCGACCACGTTCGGCCCCTTCACCGTGAGACTGCCGGAATAGGTTTTGCCGTCGTTGGGATTGTATAGAGAGCCCTCGTAGCCGTCCCCGGACGGGGTCGCCGCGTTCATGATCTGGACGCCGATCAGGCTGCGGGATTGCAGCGAGGCATCCGGGTTCTTGGAATCGAGGCCCTTGCCCGGCACGCTCACCAGGGTGCCGCAATAGCCACCGCCGCAGCGCGCGATCCGAACCTTCGAATCCCCGTTCTCGGTGAGCCAGACCCCGCTCGGGTCGGCCCCCTTCTGGGCGAAGCCCCCTCCCGTCATCGCGATCAGGGCCATGACGGCCACGGCGGATCGCGTTGGCATCGCTGTGAACTTCATCGTCATCCTTCGTCCTCTCGAACGGTTCCGGCGGCCGCCGGGGCGGCCCCGCCTCGCGGGAAGCGGGAGTTAGCCCTCCGGCATGGGAGGGGCAAGCGCAGGGTCGAGACCGGCCCGATACGCCACCGCATGCCTTGACAGGGCGCCCCGGCACGCGCCTAGAGACCGCCGAAGTTGAATGGAGAATCGCGATGCGTGTGGTCGAGACACGGATTCCCGCGGTGAAGCGGGTCGTGCCCAATCGCTTCGGCGATGACAGGGGCTGGTTCTCGGAGACCTTCCGGGCCGATGTCCTGGCCGGTGCCGGGATCGCCGACGCCTTCGTGCAGGACAACCAATCCTTCTCCGCCCAGAGCGGGACCGTTCGCGGCCTGCATTTCCAGCTCGCACCGGCGGGCCAGGCCAAGCTCGTGCGCGTCCTGTCGGGCTCCATCCTCGATGTCGCCGTCGACCTGCGGCGCGGATCCGAGACCTATGGACAGCATGTCGCCGTCCGGCTCGACGCCGCCGAGGGCGAACAACTCTACGTCCCGGTGGGGTTCGGCCATGGGTTCTGCACCCTGGAACCCGACACCATGGTCGCCTACAAAGTGTCGGCCTATTACAGCCGCGAGCACGACCGCAATCTGGCATGGAACGATCCGGACTTGGCTATCGACTGGCCGGTCGGCGAGGACGAGGCGGTCTTGTCCGACAAGGACCGCGTGGCACCGTCCTTCGCCGATCTGGGCGCGGTGTTCTGACGTACCGCCCGCCCCCTCGGCGAAGGCACGTCGGAACGACGCGATACCGAACCGCCCATGCGTGACCACCAGGATCTATGAACATGGCCAAATCCCAACGCATTCTGGTCACGGGCGGCTGTGGCTTCATCGGCTCGGCTCTGGTCCTGCACCTCGTCCAGGATCTCGGCCATGAGGTCGCGACCCTCGACGCGCTGACCTATGCGGCCAATCCGATCTCGCTGGCTCCCCTCGATGGCGATCCGCGGCACCGGCTGGTGACCGGCGACATCTGCGATCCCGCCGCCGTACACGCCCTCTACGCCGAGTTCCGGCCCGACGCGGTGATGCATCTCGCCGCCGAGAGCCATGTGGACCGCTCGATCACCGACCCGGGCGCCTTCATCCGCACCAACGTCGTCGGCACGCAGGTGATGCTCGATGGCGCCCGTACCTACTGGGAAAGCCTCGGCGGCGAAGCGAAGGCGGCGTTCCGGTTCCTCCACGTCTCCACCGACGAGGTCTACGGCTCGCTCCCGCCGGACGGGTTCTTCACCGAGGACAGCCGCTACGACCCGCGCTCGCCCTATTCGGCCTCCAAGGCCGCCTCCGACCATCTGGCACGGGCCTGGGGGGAGACCTACGGCCTGCCGGTTCTGGTGACGAACTGCTCCAACAATTACGGCCCCCGGCATTTCCCGGAGAAGCTGATCCCCCTGATGATCCTCAACGCCCTCGAAGGCCGGCCTCTGCCGGTCTATGGCGACGGCCTTAACGAGCGCGACTGGATCCACGTGGAGGACCATGCACGGGGCCTCGTGGCGGTGCTGGAACGGGGCCGCCTCGGCGAGACCTATCTCCTGGGCGGCCGCTCGGTGCGCAACAATCTCGCCGTGGTGAAGGCCCTCTGCGCCGCCTTCGACCGGCTGCGGCCGGAGCATGGGCCGCACGAGCGCCTGATCTCCTTCGTGGCCGACCGGCCGGGCCACGACCGGC
Source organism: Methylobacterium sp. WL19 (assembly GCF_008040005.1). Classification (NCBI taxonomy): domain Bacteria; kingdom Pseudomonadati; phylum Pseudomonadota; class Alphaproteobacteria; order Hyphomicrobiales; family Methylobacteriaceae; genus Methylobacterium; species Methylobacterium sp. WL19. Next base: position 9,318 of record NZ_VRVC01000113.1, on the reverse strand, counting down.
GCTACGCCATCGACCCCGGCAAGGCCGAGCGGGAGATCGGCTGGACCCCCACCAAATCCTTCGAGGAAGCGCTTGAGGAGACCGTGCGCTGGTATCTCGACAACGAGGCGTGGTGGCGTCCGATCCGCGAGGGCCGCTATACCGGCGAGCGCCTCGGCCTCGGCACGCAAGCGGCGAAGGCTTGAGATGGATATCCTGATCCTCGGCGGGGCGGGCCAGGTCGGCACCGAACTGCAGGCCTCCCGGCACTGGGGCGCGGGCGTGACCCTCGTCGCCCCGACCCGTACCGAACTCGACGTCACCGATGCCACAGCCGTGGCGCGGATCTTTACCGAGCGCACCATCGGGGCGGTGGTGAACGCCGCCGCCTACACCGCCGTGGACAAGGCCGAGTCGGAGGTGGTGGAAGCCTGGCGCCTCAACGCCCTGGCCCCCGCCATCCTGGCGGCCGAGACGGCGCGGCGGGGCATCCCCCTCGTCCACGTCTCCACCGATTACGTCTTCGACGGCGCCGCATCGGGCGCCTATGCGCCGGACGCGCCGATCCGTCCGACCAGCGTCTACGGCGCCAGCAAGGCCGCCGGCGAGATGGCGGTCCGCACCGCCAATCCGCGCCACGCCATCCTGCGTACCGCCTGGGTCGTGAGCCCGCACCGGGGCAACTTCGTGAAGACGATGCTGCGGCTCGGAGCCGAGCGGGATGCGCTGAACGTGGTGAACGACCAGCGCGGCTGCCCGACCTCGGCCGCCGATCTCGCCGCCGCCCTCGCGGACATCGCCCTGCGTCTTTCCGCCGACAGCGACGCGCCCACGGGCACGCATCACTTCGTCAATGCGGGCGCCACCACCTGGCACGGTTTCGCGCAAGCCATCGTCGCCGGCTCGGCCGCGCGCGGCGGGCGGAGCGTTCCGGTCAACGGCATCCCCACCAGCGCCTATCCGACGCCCGCGCGGCGGCCCGCCAATTCGGAACTGTCCACCGAGAGCCTGACGAAGGCCTACGGGCTGGCGCCGCGCCCCTGGCAGGCGGCCCTCGACGACATCCTCGACCGGCTTGTAGGCCCCGCGCATCATTCAGCAGAGGCACAGTCATGAAGGGCATCGTTCTCGCCGGTGGGTCCGGCACGCGCCTTCATCCGGCGACCCTGTCGATCAACAAGCAGCTGCTGCCCGTCTACGACAAGCCGATGATCTATTATCCGGTCTCGGTGCTGATGCTCGCCGGCATCCGCGAGATCCTGATCATTTCGAGCCCCGAGCATCTCGGCAATTACGAGCGTCTGTTCGGCACCGGCGAGCAGTTCGGCCTCTCCTTCAGCTACGCCGTTCAGCCGCGCCCGGAAGGCCTCGCCCAGGCCTTCACCATCGGTCGCGACTTCGTCGGCACGGACGACGTCGCCCTCGTGCTGGGGGACAACCTGTTCTTCGGCTCGGGCATGAGCGCCATGCTCAAACAGGCGCGCGAACGGAAGACCGGCGCGACGATCTTCGCCTATCACGTGGATCACCCGGAGGCTTACGGCGTGGTCACCCTCGACCGTGACGGGCGGCCCCTGCGCATCGTCGAGAAGCCCACGGAGCCGGAAAGCCCATGGGCCGTGACCGGCCTCTACTTCTACGACAACCGGGTGCTCGACATCGCCGCCGCCGTGAAGCCCTCGGCGCGCGGCGAATTGGAGATCACATCCGTCAACCAGGCCTATCTCGACCTGGGCGAACTCCATGTGCAGCGCATGTCGCGCGGCTATGCCTGGCTCGATACGGGGACGCATGACAGCCTGCTGGAGGCGGGCGAGTTCGTGCGCACGCTGCAGAACCGGCAGGGCCTCCAGGTCGCCTGCCTGGAGGAAATCGCCTATCTCCAGGGCTTCATCGACAAGGCGCAGCTGATCGCCCGTGGCGAGCTCTTCGCCAAGACCGCCTACGGCCAGAACCTGCTGAAACTGTCGAAGCTCGACCCGGAATCCCGCCTCGACGAGTGAGCCGCTCGCCTAGACCTCGCCCCTGGCGAGGATGGCGCCCGTATAGGTTTCGCTGACCTCGCAGATCGGGCGCCCCGATCGGTCCGAGAGGATCGCCTCGATGGCGAAGACGAGATCCGACGGGCCGGGAACACCCGCATCCCGCGGCCACAATCTCAGCAGCCGGAGGTTCCTGCGTTTCGGGAACAGGGTGTGGACCACCCGGCCGAAGGGAGCCTCCGTCCTGTCGAGGGACAGGTTCATCTCCGTCGTCAGACGCGCCGGGACGTACCAGTTCTCGGCCTGCGACAGGACGTAGCCGGCGCAACTCAGGCGGACGTGCCGGTAGCGAACCGCCTCTCCGTCGGACAAAGCCAGCCGCCGGCTCTGCACCGGGCTCGGGAGCCGTTCGGGACCCGGAACCCGCGTCGCCACCAGACGGGCCTCCGACGCGAGCCGACGCTCCTCGCACCAGCCCTCCAGCACCGTCGTCGCGCTGTCGCCGTTCAGGAGCCGTGCGCTCAGGGTCTCGATCAGCGCCTCGGCGTCCGAGGTGGGGGTGGTGAGGGCATGCCGTCCGGCGGGTAGGGTCATGGCTCCGACCTATCATGGGGCCGAAGGCGACACACGCCATCATCCGTCTTCGTGCCCGACCGATTGGGGACCACCGGATCGTCCGCTCACACCGGGCCCATGGAACCGAATGCCGGGCTCCGCTCCCGGTGCGACCGGGAACGGAGCCCATCGGCAGAGGCGCCCGCGTCAAGCGCCGAAGACGAACAACTCGTTGATCGCGTCCTGCACGTCTGCGCTCGCCACATCGTGCAGAATGATCTTGTTGGAAGAGGCGACGTCCTTGAAGGTCACCAGCGTGTCTCGGCCGTTATTGAGACCGCGCAGGATGACGTCACTCACGACGACGCCATCGATATCCACGGAGATGTGGTCGACGTCGATGTCGAATCCGTAGAGGTTGTCGCGGCCGAAGCCGGCCTCGAAGTGGAACGTGTTGTCACGACCGCTCGCGATGATCTTGTCGCCGCCGGCCCCGCTGTCGATGACGTTGCTGCCCCTGCTGACAACAATGCGGTCGGCGCCCGACGTGCCGATGATCTCCACATCGGCCGAGGTTTGAGACACGATCCTGATGCCCGTGGTCGAGCCCGACATGTCGAGGTCCATGTCGCCGCGGATGTAGATGGCCTCGATGCCGGTGAAGTTCCCGGTGGACCGGTCGTCGGAGAGCCTGACGGAGCCGGAGCCCATCAGAAAGAGGAAATCGTTCCCCTCGCCGCCATTCACGATATCGGGCGTTTCGCTGATGACGAGACGGTCGTTGCCGCCATCGCCGTAGAGCCGATCGGTACCGCCATTGCCGTTGATGGTATTGTTGCCGGAGTTTCCGCCGAGGATATCGCCTTGGGCGCTGCCGAGCAGGTTCTCGAAGCCGCCGAACGTATCTCCTTCCGCGTCCCCGCTCGCGGCGATATTTTCCGCGAAACTCACGGCTACGCCTCTCGCCGAATGGGCATAGCTCAATGTATCGATGCCAGCACCGCCGTAGAGGCTATCGCCTCCCGCGCCGCCCTCGATGACGTTGTTGTTACCATCACCGCTCGCGCTGTCGTCGAAATCCGTCAAGCGCAGATTAAGAATATTGCTGAAAGTGTCTTGAAGTTTCGCCCCAGTATTATCGATGCTACTGCCACTCCCGATACCGACAGAGACGCCGAAGAAACGGCCGGGTTGATACTCGGAGCTTTCCGTGAACGATGCATAGCTCAGAGTGTTCGTCCCCCCGCCACCGTCGATCGTGTTGGTGCCCAGACCGGCTTCCAGGATGTCGTTGCCGTCGCCGCCGTAGAGGGTGTCGCCGCCATCGCCACCGTTGAGGATATCATTGCCGTCACCGCCGTCGAGGGTGTCGTTACCGCTGCCGCCGTTGAGGATATCGTCGCCGCTTCCGGTCACCAGGATGTCGCCGAAATTCCCCCCGGTGAAATCCAACGCAGCGGACGAATCGCTGAAATCCGCGAAGATGCTCGCATTGTCGACCGACAGCATGTCGATTCCCCCGAAACCCTGCAGATTCCCGACCTCGGTGGGAGTTTCGGCTATGAAGTCACCAAAACGCGTCGCTATCTTATAGATCTCGTTTATTGGAAAAGGGAAGAATACTTCATCGCTGTTGACATCGTTGTAATTCGAATCGCGGGTGTATTGTATCGAAGACATCGTCAGACCTTGTAGAATTCGGGCCTCGCCGCGCGTTCATCGGGAAACCCATAGGCCTTTCGATTGAACTGCGGAGGCAAGATACAATCTTTCCGTGAATCGATTGATAATCTTCGACCTCTCGTCAAATGCATCTCCGGGCTCAACGTCTGCGATAGTGCAGAATGGTGCGCCATCTCGATGCGAGGTGATGGTATGGCCGATGCGAGGGACGGGACGAGCGCGGGCCTGAGCGAAACCGAACTCCGCCCTCCCGAACGCAATTCCACCGGTACCACCGGAGGGCCATCGACCGGCGCCCCTATGGTGAGCAAGCGGACAAAGCGCTTCGTTCGAAGTCTCTGTCATCGCGGAGGTGAGCGGCGGCGAGGACGGATCGGTCGGCTGATGCGCCGGGCGGACCACGATGGCCCGATCAGCCGAACGCTTCGGCCGCGCGCCTGCAAGGCCTCACGCCAGGCGACAGCGGAGCCATGTCTTCATGACGATCGAAGAGGGGGATGACCGATGACAATCCTGACCGGGCCGGCTGGCGGCATCCGGGGCGTGGCCGCGAAGATCGAATGGTGGAGCCTAACGGGATCGAACCGATGACCTCTTCCATGCCATGGAAGCGCTCTCCCAGCTGAGCTAAGGCCCCACATTCCGGGACAATCGCGACGCTGTCTCGCGATTGTCGTCATCATCGGTGAACCTCACCGAGATTGGTCTTGTCCGATTCGTTCCACGGCGCCCCTCGGGGCGACATCCGCGAACCGGATGAAAAGAAATGGTGGAGCCTAACGGGATCGAACCGATGACCTCTTCCATGCCATGGAAGCGCTCTCCCAGCTGAGCTAAGGCCCCACTTCTGGGACCACCGCAACACGTCTCGCGATGGTCGTTCCGCCAATCTGCCTCGCGGCGTCCGGCGGAGGCGGTTCTATATTCGGGCCGTTGCCCGGACTCAAGCCCCTAATCGCATTCATCGCCGAGAATTTTCGGCGCTGGGCCTCGGGACAGGCAAAGCGAGGCGGGGACGCGCCTCAGCTTTCTTCGTCGTTCTCGATATCGCCGTCGATGAGATCGGCCACGTCGTCGTCGCCGGTATCTTCCTCCTCGAGGAAGGTGTCGTCGGCGTCGGTCGAATCGGCGTCGTCGTCGCCGGTCGTGGTATCCGCTTCGTCCTCGGCGGCCTCGACCTCGTCGAGGGACACGATCTCGGGACCGCCCTTCTCGGCGTCCGTATCCTCGTCGTCGTCAGCCGGAACGGCCGCGGCGCGGGAGGCGAGGGCGGGAGCGGCGATGCGCGACGTCGCGGCGGCCTGATAGATGGTCCCGCATTTCGGGCAGGTCGCGGGATCCTTGTCGAGATCGTAGAATTTCGCGCCGCAGCTCATGCATTGACGCTTCAAGCCGAGTTCCGGTCTGGCCACGGGCGAACCTCTGATAGGGATTTGGGAGAGGCGCCCCGTTAGTCGGGTGAAACCGTCCTGTCAAATGCTCTCACGCAGGCGATCCGCCGCGTTCGGCCCGAACCTCGTCCGGATTCGACCGCGCCGAGGCCGCGACGGGTCGGATGACGCCGCCCCGCCTGCGTGGTAACCGGCCCCATGACGTCGCCGCCGGCCGAAGGGCCGGCTTCGACGGCCCGACTGCGCCAGAAGCCGAAAAGTCATCATTCCCGTGTCGCACACTTCCGAACCGCAGCCCCTGACCGCTTCCGCCGGCTCGCCCTTGCGCGGCGCGCTGCGGCCGCCGGGCGACAAGTCGATCTCCCACCGGGCGATGATCCTCGGTCTCCTGAGCATCGGCGAGACCCGCATCGAGGGATTGCTCGAAGGCGACGACGTGCTACGCACGGCGGAGGCCGCCAGAGCCCTCGGGGCCGGGATCGATCGTCTCGGGGAGGGGCGCTGGGTCGTGCGCGGCGTCGGCATCGGCGGGATGACCGATCCGGCCGGCGTGCTGGATTTCGGCAATGCCGGCACGGGCTCGCGCCTGATGATGGGCGTGGTCGGCGGGCAGGACGTCACCGCGACCTTCGACGGCGACGCCTCCTTGCGCAAGCGCCCCATGCGTCGCATCCTCGATCCGCTGATCCGTATGGGCACGCAGGTACTGAGCGAGGAGGAGGGCGGCCGCGTGCCCCTCACCCTTCGCGGGCCGAGGGAAGCCATTCCGATCACCTACGAGACTCCCGTCGCCTCGGCCCAGATCAAATCCGCGGTGCTCCTCGCCGGCCTCAACGCGCCGGGAACCACGACGGTGATCGAGGCGGCGGCGACCCGAGACCATAGCGAGCGGATGCTCCGCCTCTTCGGGGCCGAGGTACTGGTGAGCCCTCACGGACCCGGCGGCCACGGTCGCAGCATCGCCCTCACCGGCCAGCCCACCCTGCGCGGCACCGACGTCATCGTGCCGGCCGACCCGTCCTCGGCGGCCTTCCCGCTGGTGGCGGCCCTCATCGTCCCGGGCTCGGAAGTGACGATCCAGGGCGTGATGATGAACCCCCTGCGCATCGGCCTCATCACGACGCTGCTGGAGATGGGCGCCGATATCGAGCGGCGCAACGAGCGCGACGAGGGCGGCGAGACCGTGGCCGATCTCCATGTCCGCGCCAGCCGGCTCAAGGGCGTCGACGTGCCTGCCGAGCGGGCCCCGGCGATGATCGACGAATATCCCGTCCTCGCCGTGGCCGCCGCCTTTGCCGAGGGCGTCACCCGGATGAACGGGCTGCACGAACTGACGGTGAAGGAATCCGACCGGCTCGCCGCCGTGGCGGATGGTTTGCGCGAGAACGGCGTGACCTACCGGATCGAGGGCGACGACCTCATCGTCGAGGGCGACGGCTCCGCCGCGCGGGGCGGCGGCACCGTCGCCACCCATCTCGACCACCGCATCGCCATGGCCTTCCTGGTGATGGGCCTCGCGACGAAGCAACCCGTGACCGTCGATGACGGCGCGATGATCGCCACCAGTTTCCCGAGCTTCCTGCCGACGATGCGGGCACTCGGCGGCCGCATCGCGGAGTGAGCCCCATGCCGATGGTCATCGCGATCGACGGACCCGCCGCCTCGGGCAAGGGAACCCTCGCCAAGCGCCTCGCCGCGCATTACGGGCTGCCGCATCTCGATACGGGTCTGCTCTACCGGGCCGTGGCCCTCACCGTCATCGATGCCGGCTGCAATCTCGACGATCACGCCGCCGCCGCTCGGGCCGCCGCGACGCTGATCGCCGACCGGCTCGCCGACCCGAGGCTGCGCGAGAGGGCGATGGGAGACGCGGCCTCGCGCATCTCGTCGATCCCGGCGGTGCGCGCGGCCCTGCTCGCCTGGCAGCAGCGTTTCGCCGGCGGTGCCAGCGGTGCCGTCCTCGACGGGCGCGACATCGGCACGGTGGTCTGTCCGCAGGCCCAGGTGAAACTGTTCATCACCGCCGCCGCCGAGGAGCGCGCCCGGCGCCGACACCTCGAACTCCTGCGGCGCGGCGAGTCGGCGAGCCTCGGGGCAATCCTGTCCGACATTGTCGCCCGCGATGCGCGCGATGCTCAACGCTCGACGGCGCCCCTCAAGGCGGCCGCCGACGCCGTCCTCCTCGACACCACCGAACTCGATGCGGACGAGGCCTTCGAGGCAGCGCGCGCCGTGGTGGACCGGGCGCGCGTCCACTGACACCCGCTTACCGCTCGGGCTCCGGCCCGTAGCGGTTCGGGCCGGGCGTACCCCGCCGGCAGATGGTTTCCACGAAGAACCATAGATTGAACCCGGTCATGGCCAGCGTGGCGGCGATCACGGGCCACGGATAGACGTCGGCGAGAGTCTCGAGCGGCGCGAAGCCAGCCAGGGTGGTGATGACGTCGGGCAGCATCCACCATCCCGTCCGGCCCCGGTCGTGCAGGCGCCGGATCGTTGCCACCATGAGCAGGACAGCTATTCCGGCCACGCTGACACCGACGATGGCGAGGCCCGTGAACCGCGCATCCAGCGACGCGGCAAGGATAGCGACGCTGCCGGAGACGAAGAAAAGCAGCAGCATCCCGATCAATCGGCGATGATAGCTCCGGCGGGACATCCGGCCTCGCGGATCGAAGAGCGCCGCGAACGAATCAAGCGTGTTCATCATGTCCCCCTCGGCTTCACCCGCCGGGTCGGCGGCTCGGTCAACGGATCGTCCGGCCAGGGATGGCGCGGGTAACGCCCGCGCATCTCGGCGCGCACGGCACTCCATGAGCCGCGCCAGAAGCCGGGCAGGTCCTTCGTGATCTGGATCGGCCGCGAGGCCGGTGACAGCAGGTGGAGAACCAGCGGCACCCGTCCGCCGGCGATGGCGGGATGGCGGTCGAGGCCGAACAGCTCCTGCACCCGGACGGCCAGGACCGGACCGCCCTCGGCATCGTAGTCGATGGGAATGCGCGATCCCGTGGGCACCTCCACATGGGTCGGCGCCTCCGCGTCGAGGCGGTGACGCATGTCCCACGGGAGGAGTGCGTTGAGGGCGCGGCCGAGATCGTCGGCGGTGACGGCGTCGAGGCCGGTGCGTCCCTCGATCTCCGGCGCGAGCCAGTTCTCCACCGATGCGCTCAACGCCGCGTCGGAGAGGTCGGGCCATGCTTCGCCCTCGGCCGCGCGCAGGAAGCTCAGGCGGGACCGCCATTGGGCCAGGGCCGGCGTCCAGGGCAGGCTGTCGAGGCCGAGCCCGGCGATGCCCCGCGCCAGGATGACGGCCGATGCCGCATCCAACGGCACCGGCAGGATCCGCTCGCCGAGGGTCGCGGCACCGAGGCGGCGGGAGGCGCGCGCCCTCAGGGACCGGGAGCCCTTGTCGAACACCACCTGGGTGACGGAGTCGATCCGTTCCGCGAACGCGGCCTCGATGTCGTCCAGGGTGATCGCGGCAGCGGCGAGGATGCGCCCGGAGGCCGCCGTGCCGGCGATGTCGGCCACCACGAGGAAGGGTTCGCGGGCGAGCGCCGAGGCCGGGTCCACGCGCCCGGCGCGTCCGTTCGCCATGACGAACTCGCCGTCACGCCCCCGCGAGCGGGCGACGCGGTCGGGATAGGCCAGCGCAAGGAGCGCTCCGGCCCCGGAAACATCGGCCGTCGGCACCGCGCCCGCGAATCCGGCGGCCTGCTCGGCCCAGC
>NZ_VRVC01000112.1:0-16336 GCF_008040005.1 Methylobacterium sp. WL19 | reverse complement strand
GTGCGCCGCCGCTGGCCGTCTCCGCCTGGGTCGGGGGCGGGGCTTGCGGTAGCATCTCGCAAGGCGTCCTGCTGGGGCCGCAGCGCGACTGGATCGACCGCACCCTCGCGGGCTGGGGCCGCTCCGCAGGCTGGTCCGCCCCCTGACGCCGCTCCGCCTCAGCGACGGAACCGGAGCTTGGCCGAGGGATTGCCTTAGGCTAGGCTTCATTTCAGGGACGTCCGGGGCTTTCAGCCGGGCGCGGGAGAGACACGATGTTCGCGACCGCGCTCCGCAGGGCCGTCGTAACGGCGCTGGTCGGGCTGATTCCGGCTCCGGCCTTTGCCGTGATCAACGGCGAAGTCTCCCGTGATCCCAATGGGTTGCGCGCCTCGGTGGTGCGCATCGAGAGCACCCAGGGCGAGATCTGCTCGGGCACGCTCATCGGTCCCGATCTCGTGCTGACCGCCGCGCATTGTGTCATGCACCAGGCCGGCTACAGCGTCGTCGCCGTCGACCGGTCGTTCCGCCAGCGCCGCATCTCCGCCATCGCGGCGTCGATGCACCCCGATTTCGTGCCCGGCACCACGCCGGAGGATCAGCCGGGCATCGACTTGGCCCTCATCAAGCTGTCCGAGCCCCTGGGGGCCGATTTCCAGCCCCTCGATCCGCGTGGCGGCGGGGCCATCGGCACCGGCGAGTCGGTGGACATCGCCGGCTTCGGCGTGGTGGCGGAGAACCGCCGCAACACCGCCCGCACCCTGCGGCAGGCGCATCTGGTCTCCATCGGCTCGCTGCAGGTCGCCAACACGGTCACGGTGGTGACCGACCGGCGCAAGCTCGCCGAGACGGCGGGAGCCGGCGCCTGCCTCGGCGATTCCGGCGGGCCGATCCTGCGCGGCGGTCCGGGCGGCTACCAGATCGTCGGCGTGGTCAGCTGGTCGAGCGGTGCCATGCGCCAGGACAAGCGCGCCCGCACCGCCTGCGGCGGCTTCACGGCGGTGACCCCCACCGGCCAGCATGCCGGCTGGATCACCTCCCGCGCCGCCGAGATGGCGCAGCTCACCGCCAGCGAAGCCCCCGCGAGCTTCCGCCGCTCCAACCGCTCGGACTGGATGGCGCGGCCGGGTCGGCGGTAGGGCGCTGCAAGGGCCGCCCCCAGGCTATTTCGGCCCGGGGGTAGCGAAGTTTACGCGAACTTCAGCAGCTTGATCGCGTCGAAGTCCTGCACGCCGCCGCCGACGCGCTTGGTCGTGTAGAACAGCACGTAGGGCTTGGCCGAGTAGGGATCGCGCAGGACGCGCAGGCCGGCGCGGTCCACCACGAGGTAGCCGCGCTTGAAGTCGCCAAAGGCGATGGACAGGCTGTTGGCCGCCACATCCGGCATCGCCTCGGCCTCGGCCACGGGGAAGCCGAGCAGGGTCGCGATCCTGTCGGCCGAGACCGGCGGCTGCCACAGGTAGTTTCCGTCGGCATCCTTCATCTTGCGGATCGTGCTCTGGACCTTGCGGTTCATCACGAAGCTGGCGTTCTATCGTTACCGAGGAAGAGAGACTCGTTTCCCGGGTAAGTGACTCACTTTACCCGATAGAAGCGGCTCGATTAGCTCTGTGGGCCAATGGCATGTGCTCGGGCCCTTTAAGGGGATCACGATCAGCATGGCGCTGAACCCGGCGATCAATATCACCAACATCACTGCTCTGCCGCGCAAATGGCAGATAATAACCGTACCTAATGATAGCCGACCCAATGATCCGTTTTCGAACACCAAAGTTCCGCGCAGTATCAACCTAAAGTAATGCATGGTCGCCCGTCATCTCTGGGGGGTGACCATGCATCGTATGAAGCAACGGACCCCTCAGCATGGCTCGGCCTCTTTAATGGGGCAGATTGCAAAGAGGTCGTCGTCGTTTGCCGCCGCTTCTCGAAGCGTTGGGACAGCTGTGTCGCCTGCCATGCCCGAAGCGCATCCCCATGGAAGTGGCAGTGATACTCGTGAGAACTTGACCAGCTTCGGGACATGCCTGTCTTACAGGCTCACAGCCCGGGGCCGTAGGGCATTTCCGATCACGCTGACTGAGGAGAGCGACATCGCCGCCGCCGCGATGATTGGGGACAGCAGCAGGCCGAAGGTCGGGTAGAGCACCCCGGCGGCGATGGGTATCCCGGCCGCGTTGTAGGCGAAGGCGAAGAACAGGTTCTGCCGGATGTTGCCCATGACAGCGCGCGACAATCGGCGAGCCCGCACGATGCCCGTCAGGTCTCCCTTGAGCAGCGTGATGCCGGCGCTCTCGATGGCGACGTCGGTGCCGGTGCCCATCGCGATGCCGACATCCGCCGAGGCCAGCGCGGGGGCGTCGTTGACCCCGTCACCTGCCATGGCGACGACCTGGCCCGCAGCCTTGTGGCGCTCGACCACCGCAGCCTTCCGGTCGGGTAGCACGTCGGCCTCGACCTCCTCGATCCCGAGCTGCCGGGCGACGGCCTCGGCGGTGGTGCGGTTGTCCCCGGTCAGCATGACGACGCGAATGCCCTCAGCCTTCAAGCCGGCCAGGGCCTCCGCGGTCGTGGCCTTCACCGGGTCCGCGATGGCGATTACGCCCGCCACCCGCCCATCGATGGCGGCATAGATCGCGGTGGCCCCGTCCCGGCGCAGCCCGTCCGCCACCGCGTCGAGGTCCGCTGTGGCGACGTTCTCCCCGGCGAGGAACTTCGCGTTACCGAGCAGGATGTGGCGGCCCTCGACCGTGCCGAGGGCGCCCTTGCCGGTGGGGGAGATGAACTCCGAGACCGCAGGAATCGTGAAGTTGCGTTTTTGAGCAGCCGCCACGATGGTGACCGCGAGGGGATGCTCACTCGACCGCTCTACGCCGGCCGATAGCCGCAAGATCTCCTCCTCCGAAAACCCGTCCGCAGGGACAATGCGGGTCACGGTCGGCTTGCCCTCGGTCAGGGTGCCGGTCTTATCCACGACCAGGGTCGTGACCTTTTCCATGCGCTCCAGTGCCTCGGCGCTCTTGATAAGGATGCCCATCCCTGCCCCGCTTCCGACGCCGACCATGATCGACATCGGGGTGGCCAGACCGAGGGCACAGGGACAGGCGATGATGAGCACCGAGACCGCCGCCACGAGCGCATAGGTGAACCTTGGCTCCGGTCCGAATGCCATCCAGGCCGCGAAGGCGAGGACCGCCACCCCGATAACGACGGGAACGAACCAGCCCGCTACCTTGTCGGCGAGGCGTTGGATCGGCGCGCGGCTGCGCTGGGCCTCGGTCACCATCTGGACGATGCGGGCCAGCATGGTGTCGCGGCCGACCTTGCGGGCCTCAATGATGAGGGCGCCGGACTGGTTGATGCTTCCGCCGACGACCGTCGCGCCGGCCTCCTTGGTGACCGGCATCGATTCCCCGGTGACGAGGGACTCGTCGACGGAGCTGCGGCCCTCGACCAGGACACCGTCGACCGGCACCTTCTCGCCGGGCCGCACGCGCAGGCGGTCGCCGACCGAGATGTCATCGAGCTCGACCTCGTCCTCCGTCCCATCTTCCCTAAGCCGGCGCGCGGTCTTCGGGGCCAGATCGAGGAGCGCACGCAGCGCCCCCCCGGTGCTCTCGCGAGCCCGAAGCTCCAGGACCTGCCCGAGGAGGACGAGGACCGTGATGACGGCGGCGGCCTCGAAGTACGTCGGGACGGCACCGGCATGGCCGCGCAGGGCCGCTGGAAACAGGCTTGGCAACAGTGTGGCCACCACGGAGTAGCCCCAGGCCACGCCCGTTCCGAGCGCCACCAGCGTGAACATGTTGAGCGAGCGCAGGACGAGGGATTGGTATCCGTGCACGACGAACGGCCAACCCGCCCAGAGCACCACCGGGGTGGCCAGTGCGAACTGGATCCAGTTGGAGTTCCGCTGCCCGATCCACTCCATCAGGCCCGTGAGATGCCCGCCCATCTCGATGACGAAGACCGGTAGCGTCAGGACCAGCGCGACCCAGAACCGCCGGGTCATGTCGACCAGCTCCTCGTTCGGACCGTCGTCCAGGCTCATGGTCGCCGGCTCCAGGGCCATGCCGCAGATCGGACAGGCGCCGGGACCGACTTGATGGACCTCGGGGTGCATCGGACAGGTGTAGTCCGTGCCCGGGGGCATCGGGACCGCCTTCGCCTCTGCCTTGACAGGGTGGAGATAGCGCTGCGGATCGGCCTCGAACTTCGTGCGGCAGCCATTCGAGCAAAAGTCGTACGAATGTCCGTCATGCACCGTCCTGTGCATGGCGGTTCCCGGGTCCACCGCCATGCCACAGACCGGGTCCCTGACCGGGCTGGAGCCATCGTTCACCTCTGGACGCAGACCAGCATGCACGTGGCCTGCATGCGCATCATGCTCGGCGTGAAGCAGGGTCATCTGAGTGATTTTCCGCATGCCTCCCCCGAGGATCAACGACCTTTGGGTTCGGCGGCCTTGAGGCTGAGGATGTAGTCGATGACCGCATCCATCTCGTCCCGGTCCAGCCTCACGCTCGGCATGCTCGGGTGTTGGCTCCAGAGGAAGACGTTGAGCGCCATACCCGTGGTCGACGGCATGGCGGCCACCGCCGTGAAACTCGGGCCGGCGAAGATGCGTGTCCCGGCGCCCTTGCCGATAGCATGGCACTGGCTGCATTGCTGGGTGGCCAGTGTCCAACCCCGAATGCGGTGGTTCTCGACGGGGCCGGCCAGTGCCTGCTGGGCGATGGCAACGGACAGGACGGTGGCGAAACCCAAACCCCATCCGTGGGTCAGCGTCCCGGTCATGCCGTTGTCCTTATGTCGATGGTACCGGAGCGGCGCGTCATCGCGCATTGACCGCGGCGATGATGCAGCCGGGGTCGACCAGGTCGCCTGCGGGCGCCATGATCGACACGTGGCCCTCCGCGGAGCAGACGATGTCGTGCAGCGACTCCCCGATCCGGACAGCCGCCACGGCCTCGCCCTCCCGTACCCTGGCCCCGTCCTCGACGAGCCAGCGTTCCAGCATGCCCGTGGACCAGAGTGCTTCCGAGACGCGAATATCCGGCATGGTTTCCTGACTTTCGGGCACCCCGGCATCGGGCACTCGAAGGCACTTGAGCCCAAATCGTCCAGGCGCGCCTTGATCTGGATCACAGCCGCCCGGCCGGTTCGACGAAAGCCCGACGAGGCAGCCGCCGCATCTACTTGACGCAGGTCAAGGATCTCGGTCGCAGCCGGTGCGATGGCTGGCCCGTATCCCCCAGCGGAAGCGCGGCATGCTCATCGCCATGACGGCCAGCGTCATCCTCGTCGTCACCACGATCCTGGTGCTCTACGAGACCCTGCGCCTGACCTCGGAGCATATCGTAGAGCTGCCGGTTCCACCCCGGGTCCGCATCCTGGGCGTGGTGCTGATGACCTTCGTCGGGCACACGGTCGCGGTGTGGATCTACGCTGGCGCCGACTGGCTCCTGGTGCTCTGGATCGGGGAAGACGCCTTCGCGGGAACGCCCGTCAAGACCTTCCTGGACTGCCTCTATTTCTCGGTCGTCACCTACACGTCGCTGGGCTTCGGCGACTAGGTCCCGACATCCCACACCCGCATGATCGCCGGCGTGGAGGCCCTCAACGGACTCCTGCTGATCGGTTGGTCGGCCTCGTTCACCTACCTGGCGATGGAACGGTACTGGCCGCTTCACGGAGGAAAACCTACGCGGCGAGAGACCTCCATCGTTACGGCTAACAAGGGCGAGGTTGCGAGGGCACGCTTATTCACACGGATGCCGAAGCAATCGCGCGGCCGAGGTGATCCCGGCCGTCCTTGATCCAGCGCAAAGCGCCGGGCGACGGATAGGGGCAGCGTGCCCGGGACCGATCCGGGAGCGTCCCTGGACGCCCGGAGAGCCCGATGCCTTCCCTGACCTTGCCGAGCGCGGTGGACCTCGCACGCACCCAGTTCGCCCTGACCATCGTCTGGCACTTCCTGTTCCCGGCCTTCACCATCGGCCTGGCGAGTTTCCTCGCCGTCCTGGAAGGACGCTGGCTGCTCACCGGCAGGGCCGTCTACCTCGACACCTACCGCTATTGGCTCAAGGTTTTCGCGGTGGCCTTCGCCATGGGCGTCGTGTCGGGACTGGTGATGTCCTACCAGTTCGGCACCAACTGGTCGGTCTTCGCGGATCGCACGGGACCGATCCTGGGGCCGCTCCTCGGCTACGAGGTGCTCACCGCCTTCTTCCTGGAGGCGGGCTTCCTCGGCGTCATGCTCTTCGGGCTGGAGCGCGTCGGCCCGCGCCTGCACTTCACGGCGACCTGCCTCGTCGCCGTCGGCACCTTGATGTCGGCTTTCTGGATTCTCTCAGCTAACTCCTGGATGCACACCCTCACCGGCCACACGATGGGAGCGGACGGTCGGTTCGCCCCCGCCGACTGGTGGGCCATCGTCTTCAATCCGTCCTTTCCCTACCGGTTCGCCCATACGGTGACCGGCGCCTACCTGACGACTGCAATGATCGTGGGTGCGGTCGGTGCCTTGCACCTCCTGCGCGACGGCAAGAACTCCCGCGCCCGGGTGATGTTCTCCATGGCCATGTGGATGGCCGCCATCGTCGCCCCAGCGCAGCTGGTCATCGGCGACCTGCACGGCGCCAACACCTACGAGCACCAGCCCGCCAAGGTCGCGGCGATGGAGGGGCATTTCGAGACCCAAAGTCGGGCCCCCGCCCTGGTGTTCGGATGGCCCGACGACGAGGCCGGGGAGACGCGTGGCGCCCTCGGCATCCCGGGACTGGCCAGCCTCTACCTCACGCATGACCTGAACGGCACCGTGAAGGGGCTCAAGGACATGCCCCGCTCGACCTGGCCGACCAACCTCCCGCTGGTGTTCTGGTCGTTTCGGATCATGGTCGGGCTCGGCATGCTCATGATCGCCCTCGGCCTCGCCTCCCTTTGGCTGCGGTGGAAGGGCCGGCTCTACGACGCCACCTGGTTCCAGCGCTTCGCGGTCGCCATGGGACCGTCCGGCCTCATCGCCGTCACCGCCGGCTGGACCGTCACCGAGACCGGCCGACAGCCCTTCACGGTCTACGGCCTGCTGCGCACCGCCGACAGCGTCTCGCCGGTCGCCGCCCCTGCAGTCGCGGCTTCGCTCGCCGCCTTCGCGGTGGTCTACCTCGTCGTGTTCGGGGCGGGCATCTGGTACCTGCTCTACCTCTTCAACCAGACCCCGCACGTCCATGAATCGGGACCGCCAACCGGCGTGCCGGTCCGCACCGCCGGCATTACCCCGGCGCCGGCGCTCGACACGCCGCACCACGGCGCCAGCCGTCCCGCCTTCCAGCCCGCGGAGTAGTCCCCATGGACATCGATCTCACCCTCGTCTGGGCCCTCCTCATCGCCACCGCCGTCTTCCTCTACGTCGTCATGGACGGCTTCGACCTCGGGATCGGCATCCTGTTCCCGGCCATCCGCGATAAGGCCGACCGGGACGTGATGGTGAACACCGTCGCCCCGGTCTGGGACGGCAACGAGACCTGGCTCATCCTCGGCGGCGGCGGCCTGTTCGCGGTGTTCCCCCTGACCTACGCCACGTTGCTGCCGGCCCTCTACATCCCGCTCACCCTGATGCTGCTCGCCCTGGTGTTCCGCGGCGTCGCGTTCGAGATGCGTTTCCGGACTGCGACCCAATTGTCCCAGACGGCCTGGGACAGCGCCTTCTCAGCTGGAAGTTTCGTCGCCGCCTTCTGCCAGGGGATCTGCCTTGGTGCCCTAGTGCAGGGGGTCAGGGTCGAGGGGCGGTCCTATGCCGGTGGATGGTGGGATTGGCTGTCGCCGTTCTCCATCCTCACCGGCCTCGCCCTGGTGGCGGGCTACGGGCTGCTGGGAACCTGCTGGCTGATCTGGAAGACCGAGGGCGAACTCCAGCTTCGGGCCTACCGCCTCGCGCGGGGATTCGGGGTGGCGACCCTCGTCGCCATCGCCGTCGTGTCTCTGGCGATGCCGCTTCTGAGCCCCGCCTTCCGGGGTCGTTGGCTGACCTGGCCGGCCATGGCTTTCGTCACCCCGGTCCCGGTCTTGGTCGGCCTTCTCGGCTGGCGCCTGCGCAACGCGCTCGACCGGCGCGAGGAGGTCATGCCCTTCCTCTGCGGGCTCGGCCTGTTCCTGCTGTCCTATGTCGGACTCGGCATCAGCCTGTTCCCGATGATCGTGCCGCCCTCAGTGACGATCTGGGATGCCGCCACTCACCCGAGCAGCCAACGCTTCCTCCTCGTTGGGACGGTCGTGCTGCTGCCGATGATCCTCGGCTACACGGCCTACGTCTACTGGCTGTTCCGCGGCAAGGTCACCGCCGGCGCGCCGGGCTACCATTGAGGACAGCGCCATAACCATTCCGATCCCGATCCGTCGCCTCGTCTGGTTCGTAACGCTATGGGGCGGCGGCATCGCCTTCCTTACGGCTGTCGCCCTGCCGCTGCGCTGGCTGCTCAAGGTCGTCTGACCGACATCGCGTGGTCGGGGACCTTTGCGCCGACCATCGAGGCCTCGATGGCGCGGGAAGCGAACCAGCGGTGGATGCTGTCCCCCCGAAGCGTCCAAGATCGGTAGTGACCGATTGTATGAACCATTCTCACCCACGCCTTTCAGGCTCGCATCAAGATACGGTTCTGACGTATATCAAGGTGGTGGGCGATGAAGCGGCCGAACGGCACTTGAGCCTTGCTACGACGCCGACGCGCGAACGTCTCATAGACACGTTCCAGGGCAAGAACCCGTTCAGCGGGTGTGGAGCAAGACGCCTCAAGAGCGTTGATCGCAGTCTCAACCCTCGAAATTACTGTGGTGTCGGTGATCTCAGACGCGGCATCGATCTCGCGGACGCAGATGCAGACTGGTGTCATTTGCACGGTATCGCACATATCTACGGCATCGCGGAAGGTATGCGCTCGAAAGCAGCTTCGGCAGCGGGGTACCAAGCGTCAGATTTCCTCCACTAGGGAGGGCGGAAGGGGTCGAACGGCGGGCCCTCGATCAGGCCGTCAGGCCGTCAGGCCGTCAGGCCGGCGACCGGGACTGGTCCGGGCGACGGATATCGGGCATGCGGGCCTCGGCGATGAAGACGACGCCGTCGGGCCGGTAGTCGATCTCCGCCCGGCCCTGGAGTTCGTCGGCCAAGGCCCGCTCGATCATGCGCGAGCCGAAGCCGCGCCGGGTCGGCGGGCACACCGGCGGCCCCTCGGACTCCCGCCAGGTCAGGCGCAGCGTCTCGGGCCGCAAGCCGTCGATGATGTCCCAATCGAGCAGGATGCGACCGACCTCGCTGGTCAGCGCGCCGTACTTCACGGCGTTTGTCGCGAGTTCATGGAAGGCCATGGAAAAGGCCAGGGCGAGCCTCGGGGTCAGCATCACCTCCGGCCCGCGGATCGTGATGCGGCGGTCGCCCTCGGTCCGGAATGGCGCCAGGGCTGTCGCCGCCACGGCGGCCAGCGTCGCGCCATCCCAACTCTCGCGCGTGAGCACGTCGGTCGCCGCGGCCAGGGAATGGATGCGGCCCTGGATGACGTCGCGGGTCTCCTGCGGCGACATGTTCGCCCGCAGGGTCTGGGCGACGATGGACTGGACGGTCGCCAAGGTGTTCTTGACGCGGTGGTTGAGCTCGTTGGCGAGCAGCGCGCGATGCGCTTCCGCATGCTTGCGCTCGGTGACGTCGAGGGCGATGCCGGCCAGCCGCGATGGCGCCCCGTCGGCCCCGTAGAACGGCTGCCCGCGGATCTTGAGCCACCGCACCTCGCCGGTTGGCTTCACGATCCGGTACTCGACATCGTAGTCGCCGTGCCCAGCGATGCACTCCGCGACGGCCACGTCCCGCCGGGCACGGTCGTCCGGGTGGATGAGGGTCTCGTACTCGGCTCGGCTCAGCGGGTCCCCGGGATCTCGACCGAGGGCGAGCTTGAAGGTCTCCGACGCGACGAAGCGCATGTCGGCGAGGTCCAGGCTCCACGAACCGAGCCGCCCGGCCTGGAGTACGAACCGCAGGCGCTCCTCGCTCCGGGACAGGTCACGGGTCCGACGCTCGACCTCGCGCTCCAACGCCTCGCGGTCTGTCTCCAGACGGGTCAGGCGGGCTTTCTCGGAGGTGACGTCAACCTGGGAGGCGACGAAGTAGGTCAGCGCATCGCCTTCGAACACCGGGGACAGATAGATCCGGTTCCAGAACAGGCTTCCGTCCTTGCGGCGGTTGAGGAGTTGGGCCTCGACCGGGACGCGCCCTTCGATGGCCTCGCGCAGGCGTCCGATCTCGACGGGGTCCGTATCCGCCTCTTGGAGGAATCGGCAGTTGCGCCCGAGGATCTCGTCGCGCCCGTAGCCGGTCAGGGTGCAGAAGGCATCGTTGGCGAAGACGATGGGGTTGTCGTCCTGCAGCGGGTCGGTGATCACCATCGCCATCTGTGACGCGCGCACCACCGCGGCGAACGGGTCGGTGCCATCGACAGTCCGGGCTATCTCCCTGACGATCCGGTCGTGCTCCCGATGCACCCCAAGCCCTTGGATGCCGAGCGATGTCTCGATGGCATGCGCGCAGGATGCCTCGTACTCGCACGTCGCCGGCGGTCCCCTCGCCAGGGCAACGCCGGGGGGCGGGATCTTCGTATCGGCGGTCATCCGATCTCCGGCGGTGAACCGGACGGGACGCCGAGCGGCTCGTTGGACGGAGGCATCTCCTCCGGGCCGTAGTCGGGCACACCACGCGGCTCGGGCAGCGGGCTGTGGTCGGGCTGCGGGGGATGGGCCGGCGACTGGTCGGGAAACGTCGGGTTCGGCCGGTCTGGGAAATTCGGGTTCGCCATGAGGATTCCTCGTCTCTGGTGGCAGGGAAACCGACGCGCGCAAGCGTCAGCCCATGAAATGCCAGGCCGCCTCGGACCTCGTCCGCTCGTCGGAGACGACGCCATCGGGGCGAAGCCCGACCTCGTCGATCCGGGCCTTCTCGGAGTGGTCGAGGGCGAGGTCCCGCTCCTTCGCGGCTGCGGCGTGCTCGCCTTTTTCGAGATGCCTGGCCGAATGCCGGTAGTGGGCCGCGGCCCGGTCATGCTGGTGCGCGGCTTCCTCGCAGGCGCGGGACATCTTGCTCATTGCCATCGTCGTTCTCCCTTGAGGTGGCGTTTGGAAGCCGCGTCCGGCCGTCGTCAGCCGCGAACCTGGCTCTGAGCCATGTCGCGGTCCCAGGTGGTCCTGGCGGCCTCGCGGGCGGCACGGGCGGCGTTCGCGGTGGCCGTTGCCGCCCGAACGATGGATGCCCGCGCCGCGGATGCCGCCCGACGCATCGCCGCCATGTTGGAACTGATCGAGGCCGCCATGGCATCCTTCGACTTCCGCACCGCCGCCTGCGTCGCCTCGACCGACTTCCGCGCGGAATCGGCGGCCTTGTGCATCGAGGCGTTCGCCGACACCCCCGCCGCCCTGTTGGCCTCCGCGATCTTGGTCTTGGCACGCGTAGCCGCGTCCGCCGCCTCGGTGACGAGCTTCCCGATCATGTCGGCGGATTGCTTCGGGGCGTCCCTCACCGCCGCCTTCGAGGCCTGCAGCGCGAGCCGGGCCGCCTCGCGGGCCGCATCGGCTGCCTCGTTCGCCTCGCGGCCGGCCTCGCGCATCGTCGCCGCGGCATCCGCGGGGGGGGGGCATTGGCGCCCGCGCCTGGACCGTGGTCATCATCGCAAGGGCGAGGAAGGTCGCCGTGAGTGTCGTCATCTTACACATGGTGAAAATCCAATCTTGGGTCCGGGGGATGGGGGCAGCAATCGTCGGCCGGCCGATACGCGGGCTCAGTCCGTCCGCGGGGTCCTGGCGGCGGCGCTCCAATAAGCGTCCGCCTTCGCCGTCTGCCGGGCGAACGGCTCCGCCCTCACGAACCTGCCCTCGACGATGCGGGGGGCCTGGTCCATGGCGTCCTTGGTCGTGTCGAGGACGAGGATATTCAGGTTCGGCGAGACCTTGAACTGGTCCCACGGCACCGCGACGTGGCGTTCGCCGAGACCGAAGACGCCACCGCGGGCGATGACGAGGTAGGCGATCTTGCCGCCCTCGGCCCCCATGACGATGTCGTCGACGCTGCCGAGCGCGACGTTGCCGGGGGTTCGCACCTCGCTCCCGAGCAGGTCGTCCGACCGGAAGGCGGCGACCCGCGTCATGACCGGCTGCGCTAGCGAAAGCTCCTGCTTGCGGAAGCCCAGCGCGTTCGCGACCCGGAGGTCACGGCCCTGCATGTCGGTCTTGTACGCCTCGTAGCTCGACCGGATCTGGACGAGCACGTCCTCGCACGGCTGCTGCCTGCCGTGGCGCGCCAGGATGTCGGCGGCCGAGAGGAGCACCCGGACCTCGTATCCGGGCCGGGCGTTCGCGTACCCCACCATCGCGGACGCGGCCCCCATGGCCATGCCGGCGTTCCCGGTCATGCCGCCGAACCAGTAGCCGCCGAGGGGATAGCCGTAGCCGTAGCCGGACCCGCCCAGCCAGTAGCCGTCCTTCTCCATCTGCGCGTCGAAGGCCTTGAGGTGGTCGAGGCAGACCTGGGCCGGCCTGGCCTCCGTCTCGGCCATGGGTCCAGCCTTCGGCTCCTCGGCGGCGCGGAGCGGGGCCATCAAGAAGAGCGTAAGGACCGCCCCGAGGGCGACGGATCTGGCTGGTCGTTGCATGGTCGTGTTCCGGGATGTCGGGCGATCAAAGACTGTTCGCCCCGTCCATTCCTCCCGGTTTGACCCGTCGGCCCCCTCAATGCTTTGTCCTGGATCAAGGCCGGTCCACGTTGGTCAGTGGAAGCGGGCCATCAGGTGCCGACGTCGCGTACCTCCTCGTCGTTCGCGCCGGGGGGCTGCAGCAGGTGTTCGAGCGCCTGGATACTCTCCGTGATGTGCGTGAGCACCGTCCGTATCCTCGGGGTGTCGCGGTTGTCCTTGTGGACCAGCAGGAGGACGTCGGCGCTGGGCGGTTCCGTCGGCACGTCCATCCGGACGAGCCGGGGTTCCTCGTCGCCGCGGAACCGGGCGAGGCAGGCCAGCCCCCCGCCGTTGGCGGCCGCCAGCACGGCGGCCTCGTGGCTGCTGGTCTGCAGGACGACGCGCGACCGTGAGGCCATCTCGGTCAGCCAGGCCGACTGCGTCATCTCCTGGCTGTCCTCCATCTGGGTGATCAGGTGATGGTCCGGGCAGCCGTCGTCGAAGTTCAGGTCGCCGCGCTCCTTGATGTAGTCCGACGTGGCGTAGAGGCCGAAGGCGATGCCGCCGATGCGCCGCACCACGAGGTCGTTCTGCTCGGGCTGCCGCATGCGGACCGAGATGTCCGCCTCGCGCATCGCCAGGCTGAGTTCCCGCGGGTTGGGAATGAGCTCGATCATGATGTCCGGGTGCCGGGAATGCAGGCCGGCAAAGCTCGGGGCGAGGAGGTGCGCGGCCATCGTCTCGGCACAAGTTACCCGAACCAGCCCCCGCAGGTGGCTGTCGCGGCCGGTGACGTCCCGCTCCAGCGCGAGGGCCTCGGTCTCCAGGCTCTCGGCCTTCCGCCGAACCTCCTCGCCTGCAAGCGTTGGCACGTAGCCTTCCGGGGTGCGGTTGAGCAGGCGCACGGCAAGCGTCGCCTCCAACGAGTTGAGGCGCCGCCCGACGGTCGATTGGGAGACGTGGAGCACCTTGGCGGCCGCCGAGAGGCTGCCGTGTCGCGATAAGGCCAGGAAAAATCTCAGATCATCCCAGTCCAGCATCCGGCATACCTCGTCAATTCCGCAGTCCTCGTCGTCATATTTGGTTGCCGCCGGGAACGCCGAAGAGCCTAAACTAGAAATCGTGCATCACCTATTCGGGAAATTACGCCGGATAATTAGGGCGGATAATCTCGCCAGCAAAACAAACGACGGAAATATTCATGGTCAAGCCACCACCGACTCCCGATATCCCACCGTCCCTGGGGGGCAAACGCGCGCTCGATTTCGTCGTCGCGCAGGCCAAGGCCGACCCGAGCGCCGTGCGCACCCTGCGCTGCCGCACGGTGGCGCAGGGTCGGCTGAGCCAGCTCAACTACATCCGGGACCTGCCGCCGCAGCCGGTGATGGAGGACGAGCCCGAGGGCATCCTCGGCGAGGCGGCGGCGCCCAACGCCTCCGAGGCCCTGCTCGCCGCCCTGGGGTCGTGCCTCTCCATCGGCATCCACGCCAATGCCCTGGCCCGGGGCATCCCGATCCGCTCTCTGGAGCTCAGCGTCGAGGCCGACATCAACATGACCTCCGTATGGGGCGCCGGCGACCTCCATCCGAAGACCATCGGGTTCGAGAGCATCCGCGTCGCGGTGTCCATCGACGCCGATGCGTCCCGGAAGGTGCTGGCGGCGATGATCAAGCACACGGTCCTGTGGTCGCCGGTGGCGAACACCCTTCACAACCCGGTCCATCTGGACGTGGGCCTGACCCCTGCGACACCTGCCGTCCCCGCTGCGGCGTAAACCGGAGGAAAGACTTGCGCGATTTCGCGTCCCTGGTCCTCAATTCTGAAACAGTGCTTTAAGGTCGCTGCCGCGTTACCCCCGTAGATGAAGCCTGGACTGCAAATACTCAGGATAGGGTCTGGATGTTCGAAGCCGATGCCTTTTCCGTACTGGCCAGAGCGGTCGTCGGCGCCGGCGGGCGAACGGCGGATGGCCAAGCATGGGACGATGCCACGGTCGGCCTGGCGGCGGGTGTCCTGCAACGCGCCTTCCGGCTCGACGTGGATGCACGGGACGCCTTCCTTGAACTCGCCCGCAGGGAGGAACGGCTCCTGGCGACTGAACGCTGGCGGGGTTGCCGCGGCGACGCGTGATGCCATGAGGCGGTGATTGACAGGCCCACCGTGAGAGGCCGTCCCCAAGCGGAAGGACAGATTCCATGTCGATCCATTCCCTACCCATCGTTTCGACGGCCAGGCCACCCGTACCGGTCATGCCGTCCTTCGTGGGGGACGGTTTCAACCGGGTCCGTCTCGTCAGCCTGTCGACCGCCCTGCCGTTGGCGGAGCGCGACACGCTGGAACCCCTGAGCCGGCGGGTGTCGCTCGACCAGAAGGAGACGCTGTTCAGCCAGGACGAGCCCGCCTGCTCGGTCTTCATCGTCACGTCCGGCGCGTTGCGCCTCTATCGCATCCTGCCCGACGGACGCAGGCAGGTCACCGGCTTCGCCTTCCCGGGGGATTTCCTGGGGCTGTCGATGCTCGACCGTTTCGCGGTGTCGGCGGACGCCCTCGGCCCTGTCACCGCCTGCCGGTTCGAGCGGCTGGCGTTCAGAAACCTGGTCTTCGGACAGCCGGGCCTGATGATGCACCTGCACGAGATCACCGGACAGGAACTGTCGCGGGCCAAGGACATGATGATGCTGCTCGGGCGGCGCACCGCGGATGAGAGGATCGCCTCCTTCCTGACCGGGTTGCAGGACCGCTACGTCCGGATCGGCCGGTCCTCGGTCACCCTCGAACTGCCCATGGGCCGCCTCGACATCGCCGACCATCTCGGCCTGACCATCGAGACGGTGAGCCGGACCCTGTCGCGCCTCGACCGGGATGGCTGCATCCTGATCGTGCCGGGCGGGGTCCGCCTTATCGACCAAGCCCGCCTCGACCGGATGTCGGCCCACTGAGGTTCGGGGCTGCAGGGTACCGGTACACCTCCCGGCCCCGGTCCATGATGGCGACCGCCACAGCGACGGCGCCCCCGGTCACCCTTGCCGCGCCGGACCAAGCCCGCGCTTCCTGCCGTGCCGGCCGCAGCGCGGAGGAATCGAGGAAGTAGGCAGGCTCACCGGCCCGCCGCTTGGGGTCCGGCCCGCCGTACAGAAGCTGCGTCGAGAACGTCACGACAGAACCCCTCAACGCGACGGCGGACGGACGGGCGCCTGATGTCCCGCCACCGGGATTTCTCGCCGTATCCGCCGCGTCCCTTCATGCTCCCCGTCGCGGCCGGCTCCTGTGGCCTGATCTCGCTCGGCACGACATCCCGGGACAGTGGCATGTTCGGTCCGTTGGAACGGGCCTGGCGGCCGAGGTCGGAGGCCGCGTGGGCGGTCATCGCGGCCCCGAAGGTCCCGAGCACCGCGAGCGTCGTCATCAGTCGTGTCATCCGGATCTTCCCTTCGTAGGCGAGGCGAACGACCGGGCCTCGATACGCATGGGCCAGGTTCGAGGTGGAGCATGCCCCGCGTCTAAGAGCGCCTAACAGAACGGCACCGAACGTTGCTTTCAGCGTTGGTTTGGCATGGCCAGACCGCTTCTCCCCGATGATCTCTGGGATGAGATCGCTCCGCTCCTCCCGCCGCCTCGGCCGCGTCCGAAGGGCGGGCGTCGTCCGATCGAGAACC
>NZ_VRVC01000111.1:0-16594 GCF_008040005.1 Methylobacterium sp. WL19 | reverse complement strand
CCGGCGGCCGGGGCGCCCTCCCCGAGGGCGAGGACCGGACCGAGGGCGGTCTCGACCCGCACCAGCGCCCCGTCGGTTTCCCCGACCGTCCCCGGAATGAGGTTCACGTCGCCCAGCAGCCCGGCGACGAAGCGATTGACCGGCCGTTCGTAGAGCGTCTCGGGCCGGCCGATCTGGACGAGACGGCCCTTGTCCATCACGCCGATCCGGTCCGCGAGCGCCATGGCCTCGGAAGGGTCGTGGGTGACGATGACGAAGGCGGTGCCGAGGCGGCGCTGGATCGCGCGCAACTCCCCCTGGGTCTCCTCGCGGAGCCCCCGGTCGAGGGCGCCGAGGGGCTCGTCGAGGAGGAGCACCTTCGGTTCGCGCGCCAGGGCGCGTGCGAGGGCGACGCGCTGGCGCTGGCCTCCGGACAGGGTCTCGGGTGCCCGGTTCCCGAATTCGTCCATCCGCACCAGGCGCAGCAACGCGTCCACGCGGGCGGAAGCGGCTGAACGGCCGAGGCCTTTCAGCCCGTAGGCGATATTGCGCGCGACGCTGAGATGGGGAAACAGCGCATAGGACTGGAACATCATGTTCACCGGCCGCCTGTGCGGGGCGAGGCCGGTGAGATCGGTGCCGTCGAGGCGGATCGCCCCGCCCGTGGGCGTCTCGAACCCGGCGATCAGGCGAAGCAGGGTGCTCTTGCCGCAGCCGGAGGGGCCGAGCAGGCACAGGATTTCGCCCGACGGCATGTCGAGCGAGAGATCCGCCACCGCATCATGGGTGCCGAACGTCTTCGTCAGCCGTTGGAGGGTGAGGAACGGGACCACGGCGTTCCGCGCCGTCAATTGTCCTCGCGCAAGGCTTCGGCCACCCGCGCCTCCAGCAGGTCGGGCCGGCGGATGACGAGGGCGCCACGGGTCCGGTCGATCAGGCCATCGGCCGCCATCACGGTGAACTCGCGGGTCACCTGCTCGCGCCGGCAGCCGATGCGGGCGGCCAGCACGTGGTGATAGGGCGGCGGCGTCACCACCCGTTCGCCGTCGCCGCCGGCGCGCGGCACGGACAGGCGCAGCAACTCGGCATAGAGGCGGTGGCGCAGGTCGAGGAGCGCGTGTTCCATCAGCCGCGTGTTGAGTTCGCGCACGCGCTTGGCGAGCAGGCGGAACAGACGGTCGGCGATGGCTTCGGAGGCGAAGATCATCTGCCGGAAGATCGGGGCCGGGACGACACAGACCTCGCCGCGGGTCAGGGCGGTGACGTTGGCCGAGCGGCCGATTCCGTCGAGGGCCGCGAGCTCGCCGAAGAACGCGCCGCCCCGCATCTCGCCGAGGATCACTTCCTTGCCCGATTGCGAGCGGTTGAGGATGCGGACCTCGCCGGAGGCGAGGAAATAGACGTCGGTGGAGATGTCGTCGTAATCGACGAGGACTTCGTTCTCGTCGAACCGGCGCCAATGGCAACGGGTCTCGTAGGTCGACAGCTCGATTCCCGGCTCCTTGAAGAAGGGGATTGTCGCCAGCCGTCCTGCGGTCACGGGTATCGTCTCCTAAAGCGGGTGATCGTTAAGCTGCCGGTCCCGTGGGTCAACCCATTCCGGCGGCCCATCCCTACCAAAAAGTCGGTCCGCCGGATTTAGGGGTCCGCTGCGGCCCCGCGATCGCGCCGAGGAAAGCGCCCTCATCCTCGCGCGTAGTTTACCTGCCTTTGCGATCGAGCGGGGTTACGATAGGCGCACGCCGGAAATGAACACCCTGTCTCATGACAATCCCGGTTGATCGCTCCGGGAGCCGAGACGTGCTGGTAAGGTCAGCGTCATCGAGAGACGTCGCGGGCGCGACCCGTCAGCCGGGGCCACCCAGGATCGAGGCGGACGTCCCCTCGCCGTGGTGGACGCGAGACGTCGCGGCCAATTCCCCCGCCCCATCGATCCAGGCCGCGCACGACGTGGCGCCGGCGAGTGCGCGCCAACGGCAGGCGACCCTGTCCGCGAGCGTCCGTCTGACGGGCTACGGCCTTCATACCGGGCGCCGCGTCACGGTCACCGTCGCGCCCGCCGGCGACGACCACGGCATCGTGTTCCGACGCGATCTCGGCCGTGGCCGCACGGTGGATGTGCCGGCCCTGTGGACTTTTCGCGAGACGCAACCGCTCTGCACCGCCCTTCGCTCGCCCCACGGGCCCCTGGTCCGGACCGTGGAGCATCTTCTGGCCGCGCTCTACGCCCATCGCATCGACAACGCGCTGGTCTCCCTCGACGCGGAGGAACTGCCGATCTTCGACGGGGGCGCACTGCCCTGGTGCGAGGGTTTGCGCGCGAGCGGCCGGACCGAGAGCGACGCGCCGCTACGCAGCATCCGGGTGCTGCGGCCGGTCGAGGTCCGCCAGGACCACCGGACATTGAGGATCGCGCCGGCGGATGCGCTTCACCTCTCCGGTCGTCTCGAACTCTCGCGTTTCGACCCCATGCACTGGTCCGGCACGATCACCCCGGAGGTGTTCACCGAGCAGCTGGCTCCCTCGCGCAGTTTCGGGCGGGCCAAATGGGCGATTCCGGCCAAGATCTACGGCACGCTCCTGCGCAAGCCGCTGCTGCGGGGGGCGAACCTCTCTTCGACCGCCTGTATCGTCGGCGGGCGCATCATCGGCGGGATGACGGTGCCCGACGAGCCGGTGCGCCATCGCATGCTCGACCTCGTGGGCGATCTGGCGCTGGCGGGATACCCGATCCTCGGCCGGATCGAGGCCGCGCATACGGGGCACGAGCTGAACCACGCCCTGGTCGCGGCCCTGATGAACGATCCCGCCGCCTGGGAGCTGACCTGACCAGGGGGCCGCGGGGGCGTCTCAGCCGAGTCTGGCCAAGGCCAGCACGATCGCCAGGACGAGGGGGAGCGCCACCCCGGCGATCACGGTCTGGGTCGCCGTGATCCCTGCCATCAGCGGCGCGTCCCCGCCGAGCTGGCGCGATAGGATGTAGGACGACGAGGCGGTCGGCAGGGTCTGGAACAGCAGGGCCGTCACCGCGGCCGGCCCCTTGAGCCCCAAGGCGAGGCAGGCCAGGATCGTGGCGGTCGGCATCAGCCCGAACTTGATCAGGGACGCCACGGCGACCGGCCTGATCCAGCTTCGCGCCGATCCGAAATCGAGGGCGGCCCCGACGCAGAGCAGGCCCAGCGGCAGCGACGCCTGGCCCAAGGCTCGCAGCATCGGCTCGAGTCCCGGCGGCAGGCCGAGTCCCGAGGCCTGGAGCGCGATGCCGCCCAGGCTGCCGAGGACCAGCGGATTGAGGGCGATCTGCCGCGCGAGGCCGAGGGCCGAGGGTCGGCCCGCCGTGCCGAAACGGGCGAAGACCAGAACGCAGAGGACGTTGACCGTCGGCACGATCGCGGCGTTCGCCACTGCCGCCAGCGCGACGCCCTGGGCGCCGTAGAGACCCGCCGCCGCCGAGACCCCCACATAGTTGTTGAACCGGATCCCACCCTGGAACACCGAGGTGAAGGCCGGGCCGCCGAAGCCGAGGCGTGGCCGGGCCGCCAGCGTCAGGCCCGCCACCGCCAGGGTCGAGAAAACCAGGACCAGGGCGAGCGCACCCACCGGGACGTCGGCGAGGCGTGCGGTGGCGAGGCTGTCCAGGAGAAGGCTCGGCAGCAGCACGTAATAGGCGAGGCGTTCGGCCTGCGGCCAGAAGCCCTCGGCGAGGAAGCCGAGGCGGCGCAGGGCCGCGCCGAGACCTATGAGGAGCGCGATCGGAACGAGGGCGGCGAGAAGCGTCACGGTCATGGCGGCCGGATTACAGCGCTCCGCCCCCGCCGGATACGGCACCCTGCTGCCCTCGCCTCGTAACGCTCCCCTTGCAACCCTTGCCGCGCGCCGCCAGAAGCCTTCCATGCTCCGCGTCAACGACCTCACATACCGCATCGGCGAACGCCTGATCCTCGACGGCGCCACCTTCGTCATTCCGGACCGGGCCCGCGTCGGGCTCGTGGGCCGCAACGGCGCGGGCAAGACGACGTTGTTCAAGGCGATCCTCGGCGAGTTGCCCACCGAGGGCGGCACCGTCTCGATGCCAAAGGGCATGCGCATCGGCGCCGTGGCGCAGGAGGCCCCGGCCGGCCCGGAGACGCTGCATTCCGTCGTGCTCGCCGCCGATACCGAGCGGGCGCGCCTGATGGCGGAAGCGGAGCACGCCGACGGCCTGCGCCGGGCCGAGATCGAGACCCGCCTCGTCGATATCGAAGCGCATTCGGCCCCGGCCCGCGCCGCGGCCATCCTGCACGGCCTCGGCTTCGATGCGGAGGCGCAGGGGCGGCCCTGTTCCGACTTCTCGGGCGGATGGCGCATGCGCGTGGCGCTGGCCGCCGTGCTGTTCTCGGAGCCCGACCTGCTCCTCCTCGACGAGCCCACCAACTACCTCGATATCGAGGGCACGATCTGGCTCTACGACTACCTGGAGCGTTATCCGCGCACCGCCGTCATCATTTCCCATGACCGCGACCTGCTCGACGAATGCGTCGATCACATCCTGCATCTCGACCGCGGCAAGCTCAGTATCTATCGGGGTGGCTACACCTCCTTCGCCCGGCAGGTGGCCGAGAAGCGCGTGCTGCAGTCCAAGGCCAAGGCCAAGCAGGATGCGGAGCGTGCGCATCTCCAGAGCTTCGTCGACCGGTTTAAGGCGAAGGCCACGAAGGCGCGCCAGGCCCAGTCCCGCGTCAAGCGCCTCGCCAAGATGGAGATCATCGCCTCGGTGATCGAGGACGACGTACCGGCCTTCCGCCTGCCGAGCCCCGAACGTCCGCTCTCCCCGCCCATCGTCGCCATGGAGCGGGTACAGGCGGGCTACCCGGACCGCATCGTCCTGTCTGGCCTGAATCTCAGTCTCGCCCCCGACGACCGGGTCGCGCTGCTGGGCGCCAACGGCAACGGCAAGTCGACCTTCTGCAAGCTCATCGGCGGGCGCCTGCCTCCCTTGAGCGGCGAGATGCGGCGCTCGGGCAAGATGGAGGTGGCCTATTTCGCCCAGCACCAGCTCGACGAATTGCGCCCGGCCGAGAGCGCCTACGCCCATGTCCGCGACCTGATGCCGGACGTGCCGGAATCGAAGGCCCGGGCCGCCGCCGCCCGGCTCGGCTTCTCGGGGACCAAATCCGAGACGCCGGTCTCGCAGCTCTCGGGCGGTGAGAAAGCGCGCCTGCTGATGGGGCTGGCGGCCTTCAAGG
This sequence comes from Methylobacterium sp. WL19, assembly GCF_008040005.1. Taxonomy (NCBI): domain Bacteria; kingdom Pseudomonadati; phylum Pseudomonadota; class Alphaproteobacteria; order Hyphomicrobiales; family Methylobacteriaceae; genus Methylobacterium; species Methylobacterium sp. WL19. The sequence goes on along the minus strand of NZ_VRVC01000111.1, from coordinate 11,390 downwards.
GGCCGCATCTCCTCATCCTCGACGAGCCCACCAACCATCTCGACATCGAGAGCCGGCAGGCCCTGGTGGAGGCGATCAACGACTACGAGGGCGCGGTCATTCTGGTGAGCCACGACCGCTTCCTGGTGGAGGCCTGCGCCGACCGGCTCTGGCTCGTGGCGAACGGCAGCGTGAAGGCCTTCGACGGGGACATGGACGATTACCGCCGCTTCGTCCTCGCCGGCCCCGAACGCGAGGCTCAGACGAGCGCGTCCGAGGCGACCGGCGGGGTGAAGGCGCTGGAGCGCCGCTCCAACGCCGACCGCCGCGTGGCTCTGGCCCCCCTGCGCAAGAAGCTGGAGGCCGTCGAGGCGCGGATGAAGAAGCTCACCGACGCCATGACCAAGATCGACGCGGCGCTCGCCGACGGCACCGCCTTCCAGACCAATGCCGCCAAGGCCGGAGAACTCGCAAAGATGCGCTCCGACGCCGCCGCCGCCCTGGAAGCGGCGGAGGAGGAATGGCTGGAACTCAGCGGCGAGATCGAGGGCGCGACGGCGTAGCGAGGGGTAAGCCTGGATCGACCGGGCAGCCTTCGCGTTTCCCGCAGACGATTCCCTACCCGGACGAGACGATGACCGCACCGATCCGCCGCGACAGGCCTGCATCCCGCGTGAGCCTCGCCGCCAAGCTCGCTCTCCTGCCCCTCGGCGCGGCGGGCGCCTGGATCGCATGGAGCCGGTTGGGGATCGACCACGATCAGACGTTGCATCCCGCCCTGCCGGGACGACACGAGCGCCTGGAAACGCCGGCCGGGGATATCGGCCTCTATGGCGACGCCACCGCGCCGGGCGTTCCGCTGCTGCTGATCCACTCGGTCAACGCGGCGGCGAACGCCTATGAGATCCGACCGCTCTACCGGCATTACGCGGGGAGCCGCCCGGTCTATGCCCTCGACCTGCCGGGCTTCGGTTTCTCGGAACGCAGCGACCGGGGCTACACGCCCCGCCTGATGTCCGATGCGATCCAGGCCGTCACCGCCGAGATCCGTGCGCGACACGGCGGCGGGAAGATCGATGCGGTCGCCCTGTCCCTGTCCTGCGAATACCTCGCCGCCGCCGCTCTCGAGGCGCCGGGCGATTATCGCAGTCTCGGCCTCGTCAGCCCCACCGGCTTCGATTCCCGCTTCGTCGGCCGACACCGCGAGCGGACCCGTCACGGCGGCGCCGTCGCCCGCGCCATGCTGAACGCGCCGCTCTGGGGAGAGCCGCTGTTCGATCTCCTCGTGAGCCGGCCGAGCATGCGCTTCTTCCTGGAAAAGACCTGGGGCTCGAAGGACATCGACGAGGGCCTGCTCGCCTACGATCACGCCTCGGCGCATCGTCCGGGCGCGCGGCATGCGCCGTTCTCGTTCCTGTCCGGTGCCCTGTTCCCAGACGCGCCGGGGCGGTTCTACGAGGCGCTCACCCTCCCGGTCTGGATGATCCACGGGGTGCGCGGCGATTTCGTCGATTACCGCCATGCCGACCGTGTCGCCGGCCGCCCGAACTGGACCGTCGACGTCCTGCCCACCGGGGCCTTCCCGCATTTCGAGGATCTGGCGGCGGTGACGCGGCACTACGATGCGTTCCTGGCCGACAGCGAGGGGTGAGGCCGGGGCTGGTCCGGCATCGACGGCCGGGCTACGTCCGGTATGACCCGTGACCTCATCCCCCGGTAAGCCGATGCCCGACCTGACCCTCGCCGCCGCCCAGACCATCGTCGCCACCGCCCTCGAGACGGCGCGCGGGCACAGCCTGAAGCCCCTCGCGGTGGTGGTCTACGATGCGCGCGGCGCGCTCAAGGCCATGGCCGCCGAGGACGGCACGTCCCTGCGCCGGGCGGAGGTCGCCATGGGCAAGGCCAATGGCTGTCTGGCGCTGGGCCTCGGCGGGCGCGCGATCCACAAGCGGGCCGAGGAGCAGGCCTATTTCGTGGCGGCCGTGAGCCATCTCGTCGGTCCCGCCGCGCTGGTGCCGGTGCCGGGCGGTGTCCTGATCCGCGATGGCGATGCGGTCATCGGCGCCGTCGGCATCTCGGGCGATACCTCCGACAACGACGAACTCTGCGCGCTCGCCGGGATCGAGGCGGCCGGCTTCACCGCGCAGACCGGCGCCTGAGCGCCGCCATGCGCATGGACCGGCGCGCCTGCCTTCTCGGCGGCGGCGCCCTGCTCGTGGCAGGAACCGGTCCGGCGCGTGCGGCGGCCTCGCCCGTCTACCGGCGCGGCAACGATGCCGATCCGGAAACCCTCGATCCGCACAAATCCTCCACCGTGGCGGAGGCGCATATCCTGCGCGACCTCTACGAGGGGCTGCTGACCTACGACAATCACGGCGCCATCATCCCCGGCGCGGCGACGCATTGGACCGTCTCCGACGACGCCCTGACCTACACGTTCCACCTGCGCGAGAACGGACGATGGTCGAACGGCGATCCCGTGGTGGCGGCGGATTTCGTCTTCGGTCTGCGCCGGATTCTGAACCCCGCGACGGCGGCGAAATATGCCGAGGTGCTGTATCCGCTCAAGAACGCCCGCGCCGTGAACCAGGGTGAGGCCGCACCCGAGACGCTCGGCGTGACCGCGCCGGATGCCCGTACCCTCGTCGTCACCCTCGACCGGCCGACGCCCTACCTCCTCGAACTTCTCACCCACCAGACTTCGCTGCCGGTCCACCCGCCCTCGATCGCCCGGTTCGGCGATGCCTTCACCCGGCCGGGCAACCTCGTCAGCAACGGTGCCTACGCCCTCGTGGACATGGTGCCGAACGACCGCATCACCTTGCGGCGCAACCCCTATTTCCATGCGGCGGCCGGCGTCTCCATCGAGACCGTGGCCTTCCTGCCGACGCCCGACCTGTCCAGCGCGGTCCGCCGCTACGCCGCCGGCGAGATCGATTCCCTGGCCGATCTGCCGGGCGACCAGATGGCCTCCCTCAAGGCGAGGTTCGGCGATCAGGTCGTCCTCGGCCCGTCGCTCGGGCTCTATGCCCTGGCCGTCAACACCCGAAAGCCCCCCTTCGACGACGTCCGCCTGCGCCGGGCGCTGTCCCTGGTGATCGACCGGGAGTTTCTGGCCGAGAGGCTGTGGGGCGAGACCATGGCGCCGGCCTATTCCCTGTGCCCGCCGGGCCTCGACAATTACCGCACGCCGCCGGAAATCGAAGGCCGCAGCGCCACGCCGATCGACCGCGAGGAGGAGGCGCGGTCGTTGCTCGCCGAGGCCGGGTTCGGCCCGGGCGGCAAGCCCCTCCGGGTCGAGTATCGCTTCAACAGCACCGACAACAACCGCAACACGGCAGTCGCCATCGCCGACATGTGGCGGGGCATCGGCGTCGACACGCGCCTCGTCTATACCGATGCCAAGACCCATTTCGCCTATCTGCGCGACGGCGGCGATTTCGATGTCGCCCGCATGTCCTGGGTCGCCGATTACTCCGATCCGCAGAACTTCCTGTTCCTGCTGGAGACCGGCAATGAAGGGGTCAACCCCGGCCGTTACGGCAATCCGAACTATGACGGGCTGATGCGCGAGGCGGCCGCCGAGCGGGATCTCGGCAAACGGGCCGACCTCCTGTTCCGGGCCGAGACGATCATGCTCGACGATTTGCCGTGGATCCCGGTGCTCCACACCCGGTCGAAGGCGCTGATCTCGCCCCGTCTCACCGGCTATCACCCGAACCCGCGCAACGCGTCGCCGACGCGCTTCCTGAGGCTCGAACCGTGAGGCCGGCGGCGGCATGATCGGCCTCATCCTGCGCCGCCTCGCCCAGGCGGTCCCGACCCTGTTCCTCGTGGTCACCGGCAGCTTCTTCCTGATCCGCCTCGCCCCCGGAGGGCCGTTCGACCTGGAACGTCCGCTGCCGCCGGCGGCGATGCGCAACCTCGCCGCCATCTACGGCCTCGATCAGCCGCTGATCGTCCAGTACGGGCGCTATCTCGGCGCGCTGATGCGGGGCGACCTCGGCCCGTCCTTCTCGTTCCGCGATTTGACCGTGGCCGACCTGTTCGCGCGCGGCCTGCCCGTCTCCATGACCCTGGGTGGCCTCGCCCTCGTCCTGGCGCTGGCCTGCGGGATCGGCTTAGGGAGCTGGGCCGCTCTCCGTCGCGGCGGATGGATCGACCGGACCATCGGCCTTCTTGCCGGGCTGACCCTGGCGGTGCCCAACTTCGTCGTGGCGCCGCTGCTCCAGATCGTGTTCGGGCTGACCCTGCGCTGGCTCCCCGTGGGAGGCTGGGAGGGCGGCGCGCCCTCGCATCTCGTGCTTCCCGTCCTCACCCTCGCCCTGCCGCAGATCGGCGCCATCGCCCGCCTGACGCGGGTCTCGCTCAACGAGACCCTGAACGCCCAGCCGGTCCGCACCATGCGCGCCATGGGCCTGCCGCCCCACCGCATCGCCCGCCATGCCCTGCGCGGGGCGCTGCTGCCGGTGGTGTCCGTCCTCGGGCCGACCGCCGCCGCGCTGCTCACCGGCTCCGTCGTGGTGGAGACGGTCTTCGGCCTGCCCGGCATCGGCCGCGCCTTCGTCGACGGGGCGCTCAACCGCGACTACACCCTGGTGATGGGGACCGTGGTGCTGGTGGCCGTGTTCGTCACCCTCCTCAACATCGTCGCCGACATCGTCTGCGCCCTTCTCGATCCGCGCCTAAGGACGGCCCGATGAGGCGCGCATGGACCCGGTTCGCGCGCAATCGCGGCGCCCTCGCCGCCCTCGTGTTTCTCATCGCGATGACGCTCGCCTGTCTCGTCGGGCCGCGTCTCACCGGCCACGAGCCGGGGCGGATCTACCCCGACCTCGTGCGCACCGCGCCGGGCCTCGCCGCCCATCCCGGACCCGACGAAATCGCCCCCGCCCTCACCCGCCTCGCCTTCCGCATGCGGCTCGCGGTCTCGGACATCGCGGTCACCGGCGACACGGTCCGCATGGTGTTTTCGGTGATCTCCAAGCCCGACGATGCCAAGCCCAACGATGCTAAGTCCTTCGATACGAAGCCCATCGACGAACGGGTCCTGGTCTACCTGCCCCGCTCGGACCTGTTCGGCCCCGCCTCCATCGTCGAGCGCCGGGACGGGGGGCGCCGCCTCGTGGTCGAGGCTCCCCTGCGCCGCCTGCGCTTCCTCATGGGCACCGACATGCTGGGGCGGGACGTCCTCACCCGGAGTCTCGTCGCCGGGCGGGTCTCCCTCCTCATCGGGGCCGTCGCCACGGTCGTGGCGCTCCTCGTCGGGGTCGCCTACGGAGCGCTCGCCGGCTATCTCGGCGGCGTGGCCGACGCGGTGATGATGCGCGTCGTCGACATGCTCTACGCGCTGCCCTTGGTCTTCTTCGTGATCATGCTGCTGGTGTTCTTCCGCTCCGGGCTGGGGCTCATCCTGGTGGCCATCGGCGCGGTGGAATGGCTCGACATGGCCCGCCTCGTCCGCGCCCAGACCCTCTCCCTGCGGCATCGCGATTTCGTCCGCGCGGCCGAGGCCCTCGGCTTGTCCACGGCGGCGATCCTGCGCCGACACATCGTCCCGAACACCCTCGGCCCCGTCACGGTGGCGGTGACCCTCCTCGTGCCCAAGGTGATCCTGCTGGAGAGCTTCCTGTCGTTCCTCGGCCTCGGGGTGCAGGAACCGGCCACGAGCTGGGGCGCCCTCATCGCGGAGGGCGCGCGCGCCCTCGAATCCGCCCCGTGGATGCTCGCCGGCCCCGCCGCCTTCCTCGTCTCGACGCTGGTGGCCCTCAACGTCCTCGGTGACGGCCTCGGCGACGCCCTCGATCCCCGGATCGCCGGCAGGTGACGGCCTCGGGGCCGTGGCCCTACGGGATACGCACATCTGCTCGACGGACGTGTCTCTACCCATGAGGGTTCGGCATGAGGCGCGACGGGCTCCCTCTCCCGTTTGGGAGAGGGTTGGGGTGAGGGGCGTGGACTCACCGAAAAGGTCACACGTCACCCTGTCCCTCTCCTTCCAGGAGAGGGGACCCGTGGTGCCCGCGAGATGCGGGAATGCCGTAGGCCGTGGCCTGAGGGAAACAGGCATGGATCCCGCCGTCCTCGAATTTGGGGCGGGCAGGGAGCCCCGAGAACTGGCTATGCCACCGATCTCAGGTCGGCGATGTCCGCCGTGAAGGTGTGGATGCAGTTGCGTCCCCGCGATTTCGCCTCGTAGAGGGCACGGTCCGCGCGCTCGATGGTGTGGTCGATGTCCTTGTCGGACGAGTCCGCCTCGGCGATGCCGATGCTGATCGTCGCCAGAAGGCGATTGTTGTCGGGCTCGAACACGGTGCTGGCCACGCTCTGGCGAATGCGCTCCGCGATCAGCGCCGCGCCGACGGCGCTGCTGTCGCCGAGCAGGACGATGAACTCCTCGCCGCCGAAGCGCGCGACCTTGTCCGTCGTCCTGATGGTGTCGCTGATGATGGAGCCGACCTTGCGGATGACCACATCGCCCGCCGGGTGGCCGTAACGGTCGTTGACCCGCTTGAAATGGTCGATGTCGATCATCAGCACCGCAATGGGGCGGCGGTAGAGCTTGAAGGCGTTCAAGGCTTCCTTCGCGAGGGGAAGGAACGCGCGCCGGTTGAGGAGGCCCGTGAGAGCGTCCTTGTTGGCGATGAGCTGCAGGGCGTGGAGGTCGTCGCCGATGCGCCTGACCCGGTCCTGCGCGGCCTGCACCGCCCGGGACGCTTCGGTCTCGACGTCTCGCGCATCGGACTCGGCGGTGCCGATCCGTCTCAGCAGCGACCTGACGGCGGCGGACAGGCGCAGCACCTCGGGCGAGCCATGGACCCGCTCCGTCATCGTCGCATTCGGCTCGCGGCCGATCCGGTCCACCGCATCCGTGAGGTTCACGAGCGGGCGGCTCAGGCGCGTCACCACCAGGAAGATGCCGAGAACGCCCACCGCACCCGCGCCGAGGCCGATCAGGGTGATGAGGAGGGTCAGGCGATTGGCTCCCGCGAGCGCCGTATCCTCCGGCTGGAGGGCGACCACGATCCAGCCGAGACCGCTGTAGTCGCCCCGGCCGCGGGTGGCCGAGACGGCGGCGAGCCGTTTGCCGTCCGGGCCGCTCGCGATGAAATGTCCCGCCGCGAGATCGGCGGGGGAGTAGGGTGTGGTCCCGAGGTCCGGCCCGAGGAGCACGCGGCCGGTCCGGTCGAGGACGACGATCTCCTCCTTCAGCTCCGGCCTGCGCGAGGACAGGACTTCCCGTCGCACCACGTCCGCCCAGCTCCAGCTGAGATGGCTTCCCAGGACGCCGATGATCCGGCCCGACGCATCGGTGACGGGAGATGCGAAATCGACGAAGCGGAACGGGGTCTTGTCCCCGCTGGGCTTGAGCAGGCTCTGCAGCAAGGCCGCGACGTGAACGTCCTCGGCGACCGCGCCCTTCATCCCATCGATGAACCAGGGACGCTGGCCGACATTCGCGCCTTCCAGGATGCCGCCGGTCGCCGCGCGGACTTTCCCGGTCTCGTCGGCAAAGCCGATCCAGGCATAGTCCGGAAGGGTTTTCTGCATCGTCTGCAGCACCTTGCGCAGACTTCCGGTCTCTTCCATCCAGTGGGGCTGGAGCGGATCGAGGGCCGCCACGTTGCGAATCTCGCGCAGGCGCTCCGCCATGTCCTGGTCCAGGCGATCGGCGACGGAGCGGGCCACCTGCAGCAGGGCGTTCTGGGCCATATCGGTGGCTTGCCCGCGCGCCAGGAGCGCGGAGCCCAATGTGCTCGCGGCTACGATGGACAGGCCGACCGCACCGGCGAACAAGCTGATCTGGTGCCGCAGGGATATCTTGTCGGCGAGCCGTCCCAGCATCGATCCTGACCCTCAATCAGACCCGACCCTGCAACTCATAGGCTTGCGAGAACGTCAATCCATAGAGTCAATTTTTCGTATAAATGGCAGTTGTCGCATATCGGACATAGACGATTGGATGGTCCATTCGGCGGTGGTCGAGCATTGCAGGGCGACTGCAGTCACACTTTAATCTATTGACGATGATACTATCAGTATATTTGCAATATGTAATCTTTAGGATGCTATTTTCATCATAGGTTTATCTAGGATGCAGTTGCTTCTATCTATATGTTCGCAGTCATATGTAAATCGCTCGCATCAAGGCAATGTAGGGCAGCTGATTTGAGTCATTCAACAGCATCAATATTTTGATTATTGAGTTTGCTTCATCATCTACCGTTGCCCCGGTCGTATTGCGCTGTAGTGGCGAGCCGCCATTGAGGCGCGCGAACCAGTCGCTCTTTGCCGGGCGGAGCGGCCGCCGAATGGTCGACCCAAGGTGGAGGCTCGTATCCGCGCCGTCGGCGCGCGCCTGCGCGGCCGGGCCGGATGCTCACCGGTCGGCCAGGAGGCCGGGATAGACCACCCGCACCGTGCGCCGCTCCGCCGGGATGTCGGCGCTCGGGCGGTCCTTGATCGCCGCACCGGTACTTCCCGTCGTCGTCACGTCGGCGGGGCGCAGGCGCCAGCCTTCGGCGCCGCGCGGCGGCCTGTGTGACGCCTCATTGGCGCGCAGCGGCGGCGGCGCGAGCGCGGCACCCGTAAGCACCGTGGTGGCGAGAATGGCGGAGAGGAGGCGGGGATTCATCGGTCGAGGCACCCGGAGACGCATGCTCCGAGTGAAGCGTGAACAGGTAAAGACGCCGACGGAACCGCGAGGCTTGGCCGTTCATTGCCAACAACATTCGTGTCCGAGAGTTAACGAGGCGTCGATGACGAGTATGGTCGAGGCAAAGCCGGGCTCCGCCCCGCCGGAGCGGGTTCCGATGGGCACGGTGATCGACACCGATATTTCCGCTCGTCTCGACCGGCTGCCCTGGGGACGCTTCCACATCCTCGTCATCGTGGCGCTGGGCATCACCTGGGTGCTCGACGGCCTCGAAGTCACCCTGGCGGGCTCTCTCGTGGGGGCCCTGCGGGCCGAGCCCATGAGCTTCACCGAGTTCGATATCGGCCTGGCGGCGAGTTCCTACCTCGTCGGCGCGGTGGTGGGGGCGCTCGGCTTCGGCTGGCTCACCGACCGGATCGGCCGCAAGAAGCTGTTCTTCATCACCCTGGCCCTGTACCTCGCCGCCACCGCGGCCACCGGCCTGTCCTGGAACATCTACAGCTTCTGCATCTTCCGGTTCCTCACCGGCGCGGGCATCGGCGGCGAATACACCGCCATCAACTCCACCATCCAGGAACTCGTCCCGGCCCGTGTGCGCGGCTGGACCGACCTCGTCATCAACGGATCGTTCTGGATCGGGGCGGCCTTGGGCTCCTTCCTGTCCATCGCGGTTTTGCGCCCCGGCATGATCGACCCGGCCTGGGGCTGGCGCATCGCCTTCTTCGTCGGCGGCGGCATCGGCCTCGTGATCTTGGCTCTGCGGACATGGATCCCCGAGAGCCCGCGCTGGCTCGCCACGCACGGCTACGTCGCCGAGGCGGACCGGGTCGTCACCAGCATCGAGAAGCGCTTCACCGACGAGGGCATCACCCTGCCGCCGGTGGACGAATCCAAGCGGATGAAGCTGCGGACCCGCAGCCACACGCCGCTCAAGGAAGTCTTCGGCACCATGCTGGTCGGCTATCGCAAGCAGACCCTGGTGGGCCTCGCCCTGATGATCGCGCAGGCGTTCTTCTACAACGCGCTGTTCTTCACCTACGCCCTCGTGCTCCAGCGCTTCTACGGGGTGCCGGGGGACCATGTCGGCTGGTACCTGCTGCCCTTCGCGCTGGGCTCCTTCCTCGGCCCGCTGCTGCTCGGCCGGCTGTTCGACACGATCGGCCGCCGCCAGATGATCGCCTTCACCTACGGCATCTCGGCGGTGCTGCTCACCATCACCGGCTACCTGTTCAAGATCGAGGTGTTCGGTCCCGTGGGCCAGACGGCGGCCTGGATGGTGGTGTTCTTCTTCGCCTCCGCCGCCGCGAGCGCCGCCTACCTCACCGTGGCCGAGACCTTCCCGCTGGAGATCCGGGCGCTCGCCATCGCGGTGTTCTATGCGCTGGGCACCGGCATCGGCGGCGTCTCCGGCCCGCTCGTGTTCGGTGCCCTGGTGGAGACGGGGTCCCGCGACAACGTGCTGATCGGCTACGGCATCGGTGCCGCGCTGATGCTGACCGCCGCCATCGTCGGCGGCATCTGGGGCACGGCCGCAGAGGGCAAGTCCCTGGAAGATGTCTCGAAGCCGCTGGCGGCGGCCTGACGGCCGGGCGGTTCCGAGGCGCCCTCTCGGGCGTCTCGCGTCCGGGAAGGCTCCTGGCCTCAGCCCTCCCGCCGATCGCGAAAAAAATCGCGCAGGAGCGTGGCGGCCTCCGCCTCGCGCAAGCCGCCATAGACCTCCGGCGCATGGTGGCAGGTGGGCTGGTTGAACACCCGTGGCCCGTGTTCCACTCCGCCGCCCTTCGGATCGAGGGCCGCGAAATAGACCCGGCGGATGCGCGCGAACGAGATGGCGCCGGCGCACATCGGACAGGGCTCCAGGGTGACGTAGAGGTCGCAGCCGATCAGGCGCTCGTCGTCGATGGCGGCGCAGGCGGCGCGGATCGCCAGGATCTCCGCATGGGCGGTGGGATCGCGCAGCGCGCGGGGGCGATTATGGGCGACGCTGAGGATCGCGCCCTCCCGCACGATCACGGCCCCCACCGGCACCTCTCCTTCGTCGGCCGCGCGGCGGGCGGCATCGAAGGCGAGGCTCAGAGGGTCGGTGGCGGTGCTGGGGGAGAGGGGGGCATTCACTGTCGTCGAACCCAAGATCTGTCTTCATCGAGAAACCCGGCGGGTCGAGATCCCGTGATGGCCCGGCAGGAACATCGCGGCGATGGAGCCGTTTCCTTACCGACGCGGCAAGGCCGCAGGATCTTTTCAGGAGCAGACGATGAGCAGCACCACCGACAAGATCAAGGGTCTCGCCAACGAAGCGGTCGGCAACGTGAAGCAGGGCATCGGCAACGCCACGGACAACGACAAGCTCAAGGCCGAGGGCAAGGCCCAGGAACTGAAGGGCGAAGCCCAGAAGACCGTCGGCGATGCCAAGGACGGCGTCAAGAACGCCGCCGACACGGTGAAGAGCAAGCTCTGAGCTTCGGCACCGGATATTAGAGAAGGCGGCCGGGAGGCCGCCTTTTTCGTATGCGGCTGCAACGCCCCCTTGCGCGGCGGGCGGGCCGCTCCACGCGCAATCGCTCGCAACCTCGCCTCCGCTCTGTTATGGGGCTCGGATGAGCGACAAGACAGACGAACAGACGGGCGGGTCCGAGGACGCGCCCGAGACCAACAACGTTTCCGGCCAAGCGTGGTCCCCGGCGACCGATGCGGGTGTGCCCGGACCTTCCGCCGAAGAGCAGCCGGCTCCGCGCCGGGCCGCGCCCGCCAGGGG
>NZ_VRVC01000110.1:0-16738 GCF_008040005.1 Methylobacterium sp. WL19 | reverse complement strand
CAGAACCCGATCCCATCTCGAACTCGGCCGTTAAACACACCAGCGCCCATGGTACTGTGTCTCAAGACACGGGAGAGTCGGTCGCCGCCAGACCTGCACAGTACAGAAAACATCCCCCCTCAACGATCCATACTTGCCGGCACATTGTCGCCGGCAGAACACCCTGGCGCGGGGTGGAGCAGCCCGGTAGCTCGTCAGGCTCATAACCTGAAGGTCACAGGTTCAAATCCTGTCCCCGCAACCAAACACACAAGAACACCACACGCAAAAGCCCGCAGCGTCAAACGCCGCGGGCTTTTGCGTGTCAAATGACATATCCAAACTCAGCGGGAACGCATCACGATCCAAAGCGCGTGGATCGAACCCGGCAGATAGAACAAAATGCACAGCAGGATGTTCAAAAAGAACTGAACCCCGATCCCGACGGTCAGAAGCACCGCGATCGGCGGCAGGAAAATCGCGATGAGAATGCGAATGAGGCTGGACACAGTGTTCCCCTGATCGATCATGTGATTGGTCGCTCCGGTGAACCGAAACGGCCGCGCTTAAGTTCCCTCGGCCTCGCTGTTCCCGCAGCGCGACTGGTCGTCATCTCATGCTGATCGAAGGCCTTCACTACCTGACGACGCCGGTCCCGCGGGCGCAGCGGACGCTGGGGTATCTGCGCGAGAGCGTCCTGTTGATGTCGCGGTCGCGGCGCTGTCGCGCGGCATGGGCGGACCATCTCGATGCGGCCCGGTCCGCCATAAGGCAATCCTGCGCAGATCTGGACCGTCGTCGCACCGCCGTGGTCCTCGGGTCGGGCCTCCTGGACGACGTACCCTTGGCTCATCTGGCCCAATGTTTCGAGCGCGTGATCCTCGTCGACATGGTCCATCTCTGGCCGGCGCGCTGGGCGGCGCATCGCTATGCGAATGTCGCTCTGCAGGTCTCGGATCTGAGTGGATGCGTGAAATGGCTGAGAGGGGAGGGGGAGCGGTGTGCCGATCCTCTCTCGGTGTTCGATCGGGGTGACATCGACTTCGTCGTCTCAGCCAACTGTCTCTCGCAATTGCCGATCCTGCCACTGGATTGGTTCGAGTCGCGCAACAGACCTCCTCCCGACGAACTCGGCCGCAGTATCGTGGCGGGTCACCTCGAAGGATTGTCACGTCTGCAGACGCGTGTCTGTCTCATCGCCGATACCGAGCAGGTGACGGACAATCGCGAAGGCCAGCTCGTCGAACGGTTCGATCTTCTGCATGGCATCGTCCTGCCCGAACCGGATCGGTCCTGGATCTGGGAGCTCGCACCGTTCGGTGAAGTCGAACGACACAGAAGGGAGCGCCATCGCGTCCAGGCTCATCTCGATTGGCGACCATGAGAGATTGGCACGACGTCGTAGCGCCCGAACGAAAAAAGCCGCCCGGTCAGGGGCGGCTTCCGAATTGGTCGGGTAGCGGGTCCGATACCCTATTCCACGGTGGAGGGCGTATCGTCGGTGCTGTTGCTGCCGCCCTCGGAACTCTCCGATCCTTCGAAACGCGGACGACGCCGACGACGGGGCTTGGGGGCGGTGGGAGAGGTATCGTCCTTCGACACGTCGCCGGCGAGATCCCGCGTCGGTTCCGGCGCGGCGGTCGGTTCCACGAAACGCTCAGGCAACGGCGGCGGGGCCACTGGGCGAGGAACGGCGGTCAGGAAGGCCGGAAGGGCCGCGACATCCTCGGAAGACCGCAGATCGGGCTCTTCCCGGCGACGGGAACGCCGCGGGGCCGTCTCCGAAGAACGACGGGCGTCGTTGCGGGCGGTGTCCTGACGGGGGGAATCCTGGCGAGCGGTTTCGAAGCGAACCGGTTCCTGGCGCGGACTCTCCTGACGATGAGCATCCTGCCGGGGCGCTTCCTGACGTGAGGTGTCCTGGGGCGTCACATCCTGCTTCGGCTGAGCATCGCCGCCCTGAAATTCGCTGCGAGGGTTCTCGTAGCGGGAGCCGTCGTTGCGGCCTTCGTTACGACCCTGGGCACGATTGAAATCGGCACGGGGCTGGTCCTGCCGAGCATAATCCTGGCGCGCCTGGTCAGGCCTCGCCTGCTCGTACCTCGGGCTTTCTTGCCTCGTGTTTTCCTGCCTGTTGCCCTCGCCCCGGAAGGAATCCTGCCGGTTGTAATCCTGCCGACCACCGTCGTTGCGGTTTCCGTCGTAGCGAGAGCCCTCCTGGCGGCCGCCATCTTGCCGGTTGCCGTCTCGATTGCCCTCGAAACGCTGCGGGCGATCGTTGCGGTTCTGGAAGCGCTCCCGGCGTGGATGACGCTGATCCGACGGCGAGTCTTGCCGAGTATCTTGCCGGGTATCCTGGCGGGGCTCGTAGGATTGCGGCTGAGGCTGTGGCTGAGGCTGTTGGGCCGGATCGCCGTATTCCTCGTTATAGCCGTTGCCGTAGCCGTTGGCAGCATAGCCCAGGCTCGCGCCCTGACCCTCATCGTCGCCGTCGTCGTCATCGTCGTAGCCGTTACGGGCATACCCACCGTTCTGCTGGCGGTTCTGCTCCTGGGCACCCGAGATGATGCGGAAATAATGCTCGCCGTGCTGGAAGTAATTCTCGGCGGCCACCGGGTCACCACTGGCTTGCGCATCGCGCGCGAGCTGGGCGTATTTGTCGGCGATATGCTGCGCCGTCCCACGGATTTTTACATCCGGCCCGTTGGACTCGTAGGAACGCGTCAGCGGATTGGGACCTTTGGGGCGGTTGCGACCGCGCATCCGTCTATTCTGGTTTGGTCTCATCGGTCTCGATTGACCCTCGTTCAAATCGGAGCGTCTGATGATGCGGCGGGGCTACGGGCGAAGAAGGAGAACCCGTTTCGGGCACTTCCTAGTCCTCGTAGGATCCGGTCAGTGGTTCCGCGATCGATTTTGCCGTGCTCGCCGTATGTCCGGTCAACCGATTCCTGCGCTCACAGTGCGGCGCTCATCGGTCGTCTGGCACTCAATTCATCAAGCTTCCACACGGCGTCTCGTGCGTATCGGCTTGATGGTGGGGAGATCGTCTAAAAGTATCGCGTGCTAGACGCCGCCGACACTTCTACCTCGATCCGCCTTGACGGATCGTTCGCGACCTGACTGTGACACTAGCGACTCCCCAAGCCCACAACAAGCTCTTTTTCATCTCCTGTCGTCGTTGGCCGTTGGCGGACGTCCGGCCAGCGTGACGACACGGGCGTGGCCGGCCAGATCTTGCCTCACGGACCCCCGTGCGAACCCCGCCTCGCGGCCGATCCTCAATACGTCCTCGGCCTGATCATGGCCGACCTCGAAGACGAGGGCTCCGTCCGGGGTGAGCAGGGGACGACCGTCCGTCGCCCCGCTCACTTCCCTCACGATCCGTCTGTACGCCTCGAGTCCATCCTCGCCACCGTCGAGGGCACCGAGCGGATCATGGCAGCGGACTTCCCTGGACAAGGTCGAGATGATCGCGCTCGCGATGTAGGGCGGGTTCGAGAGGACGACGTCGAACGGCTTGCCGAGGGCGGAGCACCAATCCCCCGCGACGAAGGCGGCCCGCCTCCCGACACCGTTGATCCGGGCATTGGTCCGGGCGCAGGCGAGCGCTTCGTGCGAGCGGTCGAGGCCCACTCCGAAGGCCTGTTTCCATTCGCCGAGGAGCGAGACGAGAATGCAGCCGGATCCGGTTCCGAGATCGAGAAGGCGGAGGGGGCGGTCGCGGGTGGTGTGGAGCGCCAAAGCGGCATCGACGACGGTCTCGGTATCGGGCCGTGGCACCAGGGTCGCCGCGTTGAGGATGAACGGGAGGCCCCAGAACTCCCACTCGCCGAGGATGCGCGCCACGGGCTCGCCCGCGAGCCGCCGGAGCATCGCCTCCCCCAGCCGCAGGGCACCCTGCTCGCCGATGGGCTCCGCACCGGAAAGGGCGAGCTCTGTCGGCGTGATGCCGAGGACGTGGAGGAGGAGGAACCGGGCATCGCTTGCCCCAGCGTCGATCCCGGCTTGGGAAAAAGCCGCAACGGCATGGCGCAAGGCCTGCGAGCGGGACTGCCGAGGATCGATGCCGCCACTCACCGCGTCGTCTTCGGTCACGCCAAGTCGCGTGCCGCCAGGCTCGTTTACGCCAGGTTCGTTCACGCCATGCCTTCGGCGGCCATGAGTTCCGCCTGGTGCTCGGTGATGAGGGCATCCACGAGCTCGTCGAGGGCCTCTCCCGCGAGCACCTCTTCCAGCTTGTAGAGCGTGAGATTGATGCGATGGTCGGTGACCCGCGCCTGCGGGAAATTGTACGTGCGAATGCGCTCCGAACGATCGCCGGAACCGACCTGCGACTTGCGGTCCGCGGCCCGGACGGCGTCCTTTGCCGTGCGTTCCGCATCGTAGAGCTTGGCACGCAGGAGCGACATGGCGCGCGCCCGGTTCTTGTGCTGCGAGCGCTCTTCCTGGACGAAGATGACGATCCCGCTCGGCATGTGGGTGATGCGGATCGCCGATTCCGTCTTGTTGACGTGCTGGCCGCCGGCGCCCTGTGACCGCATCGTGTCGATCTTCAGGTCGGCATCGTTGACGACGATATCGACCTCCTCGGCTTCCGGCAGCACCGCCACCGTGGCGGCGGAAGTGTGAATCCGTCCCTGCGCTTCGGTGTCGGGCACGCGCTGGACGCGGTGCGCTCCGCTTTCGAATTTCAGCTTGGCGAAGACGCCTTTGCCCTTCACCTCGGCGATGACTTCGCGATAGCCGCCGACGGTGCCCTCGCTCTCGGAAATGACGTCGACCTTCCAGCCCTTCAGGTCGGCGTATTTCGCGTACATGCGGAACAGGTCGCCGGCGAAGAGCGCGGCCTCGTCGCCGCCGGTGCCGGCGCGGATTTCGAGGATCGCGCTCTTCTCGTCGGCGGCGTCCTTGGGCAGCAGGATGACCTGGAGCGCCTTGTGGGCGGCCTCGAGCCCCGCTTCCGCATCGGGCTTCTCGGCGGCGGCGAGAGCGCGCATCTCCGCATCCCCCCCCGGCTCGTCGATGAGGGCCTCGATCTCGGCGAGGTTCGTCGCCGCGGCGCGGTAGGCGTGGATCGCCGCCACCACGCCGTCGAGCTCGGCTAGTTCCCTGGACAGCTGGACGAAGCTGTCGGAATCGGCCGAGCCTGCGCTGAGCGTGGCGGTGACGATGTCGTGCCGCGTCAGGATGGCGTCGAGACGGTCTGAAGGAATAGGGGTCATCGCCCGGAGGATACTCTCAACTGTGGAATACGCATGTCCGACGGACGTGCCGGGTCCGCGGGGGTGGTCGTGGCTCTCGGCAAGACGCCGTCACGCTCGCTAGATAGGCACGCCCTGCGCCTTGGCGAAGGCCGTGAGGACCGGCCTCAGGGAGGCACTGTCGCCCGCCCGTTCGATCTCCGCATCGATGAGGGCGGTGACGGCGGCCGCATCGAGGGCGAGCACCATCGCCTTGACCGGGCCGATGGAGGCCGGCGACATCGACAGGTTGCGGAAGCCGAGGCCGATCAGGGCCATCGCCTCCAGGGGCTTGCCGCCGATCTCGCCGCAGATGGTAACGGGGCAGCCGGCGGCGGTCGCCCGCTCCGCGATGAGGCGGAAGGCGCGCAGGGCCGGGATGCTCAGCGTGTCGAACCGGTCGGCGACGCGGCGGTTCTCGCGGTCCACCGCGAAGAGGAACTGCATCAGGTCGTTGGAGCCCACCGACAGGAAGTCGGCGACCTTGGCGATCTCGTCGATCTGGAACAGGAGCGAGGGCACCTCGACCATCACGCCGAGGCGGCAATCGCTCGGCAGGACGTGGCCGTGGCGGCGCAGATGCGCCTTCTCCCGGTCGACGATGGCCTTGGCGCGGACGAACTCGTCCACCGTGGCCACCATCGGGAACATGATCTTGAGGGGCCGGCCCGACGCGGCCCTGAGAAGCGCGCGCAGCTGCACCCGCAACAGGGCGGGGCGGTCGAGGCCGATGCGGATGGCGCGCCAGCCGAGGGCCGGGTTCTCCTCCTCGAGGGCCGGCATGTAGGGCAGGATCTTGTCGCCGCCGATATCGAGGGTGCGGATCGTCACCGGCAGGTCGCCGGTGGCCGAGAACACCGCCTCGTAGAGCGATTGCTGCTCGGCGGCGGACGGCATCCGCTGCGCCACCATGAACTGCAGCTCGGTGCGGAACAGGCCGATGCCCTCCGCCCCGGTCTCGTGGAGATGGGTCAGGTCCACCAGCAGCCCGGCATTGAGCTGCAGGCCGATGGCGACCCCGTCCGTGGTGACGGCTGGCAGGTCGCGAAGCGCCCGGTACTGTTCCTGGCGGCGCGCGCGCAGGCGGACCTGCTCGGCATAGGCCGCCTCGATCTCAGGGCCGGGCCGGACCTGGATCTCGCCGGTCACCCCGTCGACGATGATCGCATCACCCGCGTCGCAGAGCGCCGTGGCGTTGGCGATCTCGCCCACCGCCGGGATCCCGAGGGCGCGGGCGACGATGGCGATGTGGCTCGTCGGGCCGCCTTCCTCCAGCACCACGCCGCGCAGGGAAGCACGGTCGTAGTCGAGGAGGGCCGCCGGCCCCATGGAGCGGGCGACGAGGATCGCGTTCTCCGGGAGCTCCCGGTGCGTGCCGTTGCCCTCCGTGCCGATCAGCGTGCGCAGGAGGCGATTGGCGAGGTCGTCGAGGTCGTGCAGCCGGTCGCGCAGATACGGATCGCTCTGTCGCATCATCCGGGCGCGGTTGTCCGATTGGACACGCTCCACGGCGGCCTCCGCCGTAAGGCCGGAATGGACAGCCTCGCGCATCCGGCGCAGCCAGCCCTTGTCGTGGGCGAACATCCGCACGGTCTCCAGCACCTCGCGGGATTCGCCGGTGCCGATGATGTCGCCGCGCTCCACGAGTTCGTCGATGGCCGAGCGGACCTCGCCGATGGCCTCCTCCAGGCGCTCGACCTCGCGCTCCAGGTTCTCGGCGATGAGCTGCTTCACGATGATGCGCGGCTCGTGCAGCACCACGTGCCCGAGGCCGATGCCGTCGGCGAGCGCGACACCGCGCTGGCTCACGGCGCGGCGCGCGGCCGAGCCTGCGCCCGGTGCCAGGGATTGCAGTTCACCCGAAGCGATCATCTCGGACAGCACCATCGCCGTCGTCTGGAGCGCCTCGATCTCTTCCTCCGAATAGACCCGGTAAGTGAGGTTCTGCACCACGAGGACGCCGAGGGTGTTCCCCGCGCGCAGGAGCGGCACGCCGAGGAAGGCGTGGTAGGCCTCTTCCCCGGTCTCGGGCCGGTACGAGAAGGACGGATGCGACTGGGCGTCCGAGAGCGAGAGCGGTTCGGCGGTCTTGGCGATGAGGCCGACGAGGCCCTCGTCCGCCCGCATCCGGGTCAGGTGGACGGCCGAACGGTTCAGGCCCTCGGTGGCAAACAATTCGAGCGTGTTGTCATCGCTCAGCACATAGACTGAGCAGACCTCGGCGATGACGTTCGCCGCGATGAGGGTGACGATACGGTCGAGACGTGCCTGTGGACTGACCGGCTCCGCCATCGCTTCGCGGAGGCGGCGCAGCAGCAGGCGCGGGCCTCCGGGCGCAGCAGGCATGGTCTCCTCGATCCGAATTCAGTCCCCCGAGGCCCGCCTGAGCAAGTTTCGTGCGCGGCGACGGGGGCGGCGCTCAAGCCTGATCGAGGCCGTATAGCGAGTGGAGCGTGCGCACGGCAAGCTCCGTGTAAGCCGCATCGATCAATACGGAAAACTTGATTTCCGACGTGGTGATCGCGCGGATGTTGATTCCCTTCTGCGCGAGCGCCCTGAATGCCTTGGCGGCGACGCCCGCATGGCTGCGCATGCCGACGCCGATCGCCGAAACCTTCACGACATCGGTGGCGCCTTCGATCTGGGCAAATTCGATGATGCCGCTCTGGGCGTCGAGAATCGTGCGGGCGCGGTCGTAATCGGCGGAGGGGACCGTGAAGGTCATGTCCGTGGTCGACTGGTCGCCCGACACGGTCTGGATGATCATGTCGACGTTGATGTTGGCGTCCGCCAGCGGCCCGAAGATCGCCGCGGCGACGCCGGGGCTGTCCTTGACGCGCCGGAGGGTGATCTGCGCCTCGTCCTTCGAGAAGGCGATCCCGGTGATGATCTGCTGTTCCACGATGTCGTCCTCGTCGCAGATGAGGGTGCCTGTGCGGGCGTTGTCGGGCGGGTCGAAGCTGGAGCGCACCGTGGTCGGTACGCGATGGACCATGGCGAGTTCGACGGAGCGGACCTGGAGCACCTTGGCTCCGAGGGAGGCCATCTCCAGCATCTCCTCGAAGGTCACGCGCTCCATGCGCCGGGCCTTCTGCACCACGCGCGGGTCGGTGGTGTAGACGCCGTCGACGTCGGTGTAGATGTCGCAGCGCTCGGCGCCGATGGCGGCGGCGATGGCCACCGCGCTGGTATCCGAGCCGCCCCGGCCGAGCGTGGTGACGCGGCCGGTCTCGGCGTGAATGCCTTGGAAGCCTGCGATCACGGCGACTTCACCGCGGGCGAAGCCGGCATCGAGATTCTTGGGGTCGATCGCCTCGATCCGTGCCGAGCCATGGGCATCGGAGGTCTCGATGGGGATCTGCCAGCCCTGCCAGGAGCGGGCCTTGATGCCGTTCTTCCGGAGCGCCGTGGCGAGGAGGCCCGCGGTGACGAGTTCGCCCGAGGCGACGACGGCGTCGTACTCGGCCTCGTCGTAGAGCGGGTTGGCGTCCTTGACCCAGGCCACCAGTTCGTTGGTCTTGCCGGACATGGCCGAGACCACGACGGCGACGTCGTAGCCGGCCTCGATCTCGCGCGCCACGTGGAGGGCCACGTTGCGGATACGGTCCACGGTCGCCACCGATGTGCCGCCGAACTTCATCACCAAACGGGGCATGTCGGGTCCGCGTCGATCCATTCCAGAGCCGGCTGTCCGCCGGGAGCACGGCGCTTTATCGGCTTCGAGCCGGAGCGGCGTCCCGCCGCTGTACCGGCCGGTGCTTCGGCGGGTACAAGGGCACTTCGGACGTGTCAACAATCGGGCATGCGGGCGGGATGGCCCGCATCCGGGTCGGAAGGTCAGGCGAATGAACCCAGCGGCATCTTCTTCCATCGACGCCGAGGAAGTCGCGCGCTTCGAGGGCATCGCCGCGACGTGGTGGGCCGAGGACGGGCCGATGAAGGTGCTGCACCGGTTCAACCCGGTGCGCCTCGCCTATGTCCGCGACGCGATCTGCCGGGAATTCGGCCGCGACCCGCGCATGCCCTATCCGCTGAAGGGGCTGACCATCGTCGATGTCGGCTGCGGCGGCGGTGTCCTGTCCGAGCCCCTGGCGCGCCTCGGCGCCAGCGTCACGGGGCTCGATCCGGCGCCCACCAACATCGCCGTGGCGCGTTCCCATGCGAAGGCCGGGGGCGTGGCGGTGGATTACCGCTCTCAAACCATCGAGGAGGTGGTGGCGGCGGGCGAGCGGTTCGACGTCGTCCTAATTATGGAGGTGGTGGAGCACGTGGTCGACATGCCGGCCTTCGTCGCCAGCGCCTGCCAGGCGGTGAAGCCGGGCGGTCTCCTGTTCGCCGCCACCCTGAACCGCACGATGCGCTCCTTCGCGCTGGCCATCGTCGGAGCGGAATACGTCCTCGGCTGGCTGCCGCGCGGAACCCACGACTGGAACAAGTTCGTGAAGCCTGACGAACTGTCCCGCGCCATCGCACGCGGCGGCCTCTCCGTCACCGATACCACCGGCGTCGTGTTCAATCCCCTCGACGGGAGCTGGCGGCCCGCCCGCGACACGGCGGTGAACTACATGGTCGCGGCCGCCCGTCCGGCCTGAACCGGGTGCGCCCCTCCTCGTTGACCACGCGAATCGACGAGGAGACATCATGCTGGAAAAGCTTCCGCACGCGGTCGGCGCGGCCCTGTCGGGCCTGAAGGCCGGGCTCGACACGACCGCCTACCACCGGGATTTCGGGAGCGTGCCCGAGACGATCTCGCTGACGAGTCCGGCCTTCGCCGACGGGGCGAGCCTTCCTGCGCGCTTGACCGCCGATGGGCCGGGCGTCTCGCCGCCGCTGTCATGGAGCGGCCTGCCGGCCGGTACGAGCCGCGTGGTGCTTCTGGTGGAGGATGCCGGTAGCCCGACTCCGAAACCCCTCGTCCATCTCATCGCCTGGAATCTCGCCGCAAGCGAAAGCCTTCCCGAAGGCGCTCTCGCCAGCGCCGCCGGTGAGGGATCGCAGCATGACCTCGGGCAGAACAGCTTTCTCAAGGACCAATGGCTGCCGCCGGACCCGCCCACCGGACATGGCCCCCACGCCTACCTGTTCCAGATCTACGCCCTGGATGCTCCGCTCGATCTGCCGGCGAGTCCGGGACGTGCCGCGCTCATCGAGGCTATGACGGGTCGAGTCCTCGCCAAGGGCTGCCTGACCGGACTCTACGAGCGCCGCTGACGCCGCCGCTTGCGCCGATGCCGCCAATCGGTGCAAGCGCGCTCAAGCAAAAGGCGCTGCGGCTCAAGGGAGGATCGGCATGAAGGCTTTGCTCTGCACCAGGCTCGGCGGCCCCGAGGATCTCGCAATCGTCGAAGTGGCCGATCCGGTCGCCGGTCCGGGTGAGGCCGTGGTGCGGGTGACGCTGGCGGCGCTGAACTTCTTCGATACGCTCATCATCGCAGGGCGCTATCAGGTGAAGCCCGATCTGCCGTTCTCGCCCGGCGGCGAAGCGGTCGGAATCATCGAGGCCCTCGGGGAGGGCGTCGAGGGTTTCGAGGTCGGCGACCGCGTCATCGTCCACCGCACCTACGGCACCTGTGCGGAGCGCATCGCGGTGGGCACCCGGCATCTCACCGCCGTCCCCGATGCGGTGAGCGACGAGCAGGCGGCCGGCCTCACCATCACCTACGGCACCTCGCTCCACGCCCTGCGGGATCGCGCGAAGCTTCAGCCCGGCGAGACGCTGGCGGTTCTCGGCGCCTCGGGCGGCGTCGGCCTCGCGGCGGTGGAACTCGGCGTGATCATGGGAGCGAAGGTGATCGCCTGCGCCTCCTCACCGGACAAGCTCGCGGTGGCGCAGGCGCACGGCGCCGAGTTGGGGCTCGATTACAGCGCGGACAATCTGCGCGAGGGGTTGAAGAAGCTCACCGAGGGACGGGGCGTCGACGTGATCTACGATCCCATCGGCGGCGACTACGCCGAACCTGCGCTCCGTTCGCTCGGCTGGAAGGGGCGCTACCTCGTCATCGGCTTCGCGGCCGGCGACATCCCGCGCATTCCCCTCAACCTCGCTCTCTTGAAGGGCATCGACATCCAGGGCGTGCATTGGGGGGTGTTCGTGGAGCGCGAGCCCGAGGCTCACCGGGCGAACCAGGAACAACTCCTCGCCTGGGTGGCGGAGGGGCGCCTCAAGGCCAAGATCCACGGCACCTATCCCCTGGATGATTATGCCGGGGCGCTTGGCATCCTCAAGCGCCGCGAGGCCGTGGGCAAGGTGCTGCTGCGGCCGTGAGGGGGGTGTTGGTATGCGATGATCTGCTCAACATTGGGAGAGAGCCCGCCTCTCCCCGCACGCGGGGAGAGGACCGAAGGCACCTTGTCGTGCCTTCGGTGAGCGGAGCGACGGTGAGGGGGCAATTCCGAAAGAGCCTCTTCCGCAATCGCCCCCTCACCCACGGCTGCCGCCTCGCCGCGCCGACGACGAGGTCGTCGCGGCCCTCTCCCCGCCTGCGGGGAGAGGGGATGCGCACCGGTCTCTTCGCTTGAACGTCGTCCGCGTCCACAGGCGCACCGCCCCTCAATGGAAATCCCGGCTGCGGTAGACGCGCCGGTCCGGCGGCGCCCCGAAATCCGTGGTCTCCGGTGGGAGGGGGAGACCGCCCTCGCGCAGGGTCCGCAATTCCTCCGTCAGGTCGCGGAACTGCTCGGCCAGGAGATGGACCACCAGCCCCGAGCGCTGGATGCGCCCGCGCACGGCGATGAAGCGGGCGCTCATGGCGATGCGCCGGTTGGCTTCGAAGACCTTCTTCCAGACGATGACGTTGCAGATGCCGGTCTCGTCCTCCAGCGTCAGGAACACCATGCCCTTGGCGGTGCCGGGGCGCTGCCGGGTGAGGACGAGGCCCGCTACCGTGACGCGGGCATTCTGGGCCCATGAGGGATCGTGATGCGCCGCCGCCGGGATCGCGCCGATGCGGGCGAGGCGGGCGCGGAAGAACGCCACCGGATGGCCCTTCAGCGAAAGGCCGGTGGAGACGTAATCCTCCGCCACATGCTCGGAGAGTGCCATGGCGGGCAACTCCACCGCGGGCTCGGCCCGGAACAGGCCGTCATCGGCATGGAAGGCGAAGAGCGGCATCGGCGCATCGAGGAGATGGGTGCGCCGGTCGGTGGAGACGCCCCGCCCGGCGCTGGCGCGCGTCGAGGTGCCTTCCAGTGCCCTCACCGCCCAGAGGGCGGCGCGGCGGTCGAGGTCGAGGGAGCGGAAGGCGTCGGCCTCGGCCAGGCGCTCGAGGGCGTTGCGGGGCAGTGTCAGGGCGGCCTGCAGGCCCTCGACGCTGGCATAGCCATTGCCGCGCAGAGCAACGAGCCGGGCCATGCCGGCCTTCGGCAGGCCGCTCACCTGGCGCAGGCCGATGCGGACGGCGAAGCGGCGCTCCGGCCCCCTCTGCGCCGAGGCCGGTTCCAGGGTGCAATCCCATTCGCTGGCATTGACGTCGGGTCCGCGTACCTCGACGCCGTGGGCACGGGCATCCCGCACCAGCTGGGCCGGCTGGTAGAAGCCCATGGGCTGCGAATTCAGGATCGCGGCGAGGAAGACGTCCGGGTGGCGGCACTTCATCCAGGCCGAGGCATAGACCAGCAGGGCGAAGCTCGCCGCGTGGCTCTCAGGAAAGCCGTAGGTTGAGAATCCCTCGATCTGCTTGAAGCAGCGCTCGGCGAAATCGCGCGGATAGCCGCGCCCGGCCATGCCCTCGATGAACTTGGTCCTGAAATTCACGATCTGCCCGTTGTGCCGGAAGGTGGCCATGGCCCGGCGCAACCCGTCGGCCTCCGAGGGCGTGAAGCCGGCCGCCGTGATCGCGATCTGCATGGCGTGCTCCTGGAACAGCGGCACGCCGAAGGTCCGCTTCAACACCTCCTCGAGTTCGTCCTTCGGCCCGTGCTCGGGGGAGGGGGACGGGAAGACGACGGGCTCCTCGCCCGAGCGCCGGCGCAGGTAGGGATGGACCATGTCGCCCTGGATCGGCCCCGGACGCACGATGGCGACCTGAACCACGAGATCGTAGAATTCCTTCGGCTTCAGGCGCGGCAGCATCGACATCTGCGCCCGGCTCTCGACCTGGAACACGCCGACGGAATCGGCCTTCGACAGCATCGCGTAGACCTCCGGCTCTTCGCGCGGGAGGTCGGCCAGCGTCTCGTAGGCGATGCCGTGATCCTCGCGCAGGAAGTCGAGGCCGCGCCGGAGGCAGGTGAGCATGCCGAGCGCCAGCACGTCGACCTTGAGGAGGCCGATCGTGTCGATGTCGTCCTTGTCCCATTCGATGAAGGTACGGTCGGCCATCGCCGCGTTGCCCACCGGCACGGTCTCGTCGAGACGTCCCTTCGTCAGCACGAACCCACCCACATGCTGCGACAGGTGGCGCGGGAAGCCGATGAGCTGGATCGCGAGGTCCACCGCCTGCCGGATCGCCGGGTTGGCGGGGTCGAGCCCGGCCTGCGCGATATGCTGGTCGGGCAGGCCGGCGCCCCAGGAGCCCCAGACCGTGTCGGCCATCATCCCGGTGATGTCGGGGGTGAGACCCAGCACCTTGCCGACCTCGCGGATCGCGCTGCGGGGCCGGTAGTGGATCACCGTGGCGCAGATCGCCGCCCGGTCTCGCCCATACCGGTCGTAGAGATACTGGATCACCTCCTCGCGGCGCTCGTGCTCGAAATCGACGTCGATGTCGGGCGGCTCGTCCCGGCTCTCGGAAATGAAACGGGCGAACAGGAGCCGGATCTTGGTCGGGTCCACCGCCGTGATGCCGAGGCAGTAGCAGACAACCGAATTGGCCGCCGAGCCGCGGCCCTGGCACAGGATTCCCCGGTTCCGGGCGAATTCGACGATGTCGTGGATGGTGAGGAAGTAGCGGGCGTAGTCGAGGCGGCGGATCAGGTCGAACTCGGTGCGCAGGGAGGTTTCGACCGTCTCCGGGATACCGTCCGGGTAGCGCAGTTCGGCCCTTTGCCGGGTCATGTATTCGAGATGCCCCTGGGCCGTCCGGCCGGGGGGAACGGGCTCGTCGGGATACTCGTATTTCAGCTCCTCCAGGGAGAACCCGCAGGTCTCGGCGATCTCGATCGTGCGCGCGATCGCTTCCGGGTGGTCGGCGAAGAGCCGGGCCATTTCGGCGGGTGGCTTCAGGTGACGCTCCGCATTGGCTTCCAGGCGATAGCCGGCCTCGACCAGGGTGCAGCCCTCGCGGATGCAGGCGAGCACGTCCTGCAGGGGGCGCCGGTCGGGGTGGTGGTAGAGCGCATCCGAGACCGCCACCATGGGCGCGCCGAGGCGCTCCCCGAACCCGGCGAGGCGGCCGAGCCGACGCCGCTCGTCGCCGCGATAACGATGGCTCGCGCCGAGAAAAACGCGGCCGGGGGCCGTCTCCGCCAGGGCGGCGAGATGGCGGGCGAAGACGGGATCGTCCTCCTCCGGCGGGAGCGCGATGAAGACCTGCCCCCTTGCCGCCGCGAGCATGTCCGGGACACCGAACCGGCACGCGCCCTTCTCCGAGCGGCGGTTGCCGTCCGTGAGCAGCCGGCAGAGCCGTCCGTAGCCGTCTCGGTCCATCGGATAGGCGACGGCCTCGAACCCCTCCTCGGTGACGAGACGGACCCCCGGCAGGTAGCGGATCGTCGGTTCGCCCGTCTTCTCCCGGCGCTTGGCCTCGGCATGGCCGCGCACCACGCCCGACAGCGTGTTGCGATCGGCGATGCCGATGGCGTGGAGCCCGAACTCGGCGCCCTGCGCCACCATTTCCTGCGGATGCGAGGCCCCGCGCAGGAACGAGAAGTTCGTGGTGACCGCGAGCTCGGCATAGGGCGGGGTCATGCGCAGAATGATGGGCCGTTCGCGTGATCCCCTCTCCCCGCGAGCGGGGAGAGGGCCGCGACGACCCCGTCGTCGGCGCGGCGAGGCGGCAGCCGAGGGTGAGGGGGGGCGTCCGAAGGAGACTCGTCCGGAATCTCCCCCTCACCCTCGCTCCGGCTTCGCCTCCGCTCATCGCAGGCACGGCAAGGTGCCCGCGATCCTCTCCCCGCCCGGCGGGGAGAGGGGAGGGCGGTCATCTCGGCCCTCACGCGAACAATCCCTGCACGAACCAGCGCGCCGCCGTTTCAGCCGTGTGGAAGCCTTCCCGGTAGAGCCAGAGGCGCCGGCCGGATTCGTCTTCGACCACGTAGTAATCCCGGGCGGGGGCAGGGGCGTGCCACCAGGCGTCGGCGATGCGCTCCGGACCCTCGGCATGGGCGATCCGGTGCAGGCGCCGCCGCCAGCGGAAGCGCTGGGGTGGTCCGTCGGGAGCGAGCGAAAACACCTCGTCGGCCGCCTCGCTGCGAGACAGGAGAACGAGGGGACGGGGCGGCATCCCGCCCTGAGGCCGGGTGCCCACCCGCTCGGGCCACCGCATCTCGATTCTCCTCACCCGCCAGGGCTCCAGGGCATCGGCGCGTTCGGGGATGTGGCTCGCCCGTGGACTCACGCGGATGACCCTGGCCCCGATGCGTTGTCTGAGGGCGTCGGCGAGGCGGGCGGTCCCGCCGGTCTCGGCCTCCCGGTCGAGGCCCGTCTCGGCCAACGCGCCCTGGCGTACCTCCAATCGGCCGATGCCGGTCACGTCGAGCCGCACGGTCTCGAAGCCGAAGCCGGCATCGAGGGCCGGCCCGAGCCGGTCGAGGCGCAGATCGAGCAACCGCCCGACCTGGGTCGGGCAGAGGGTCGGTTCCGACAGGCCGAGATCGAGGCTGCGCTCGATGCCGTCGACCCGGTAGAGGCTCAGCCGCAGGGATCGCGCGCCCAGGCCCGAGGCGGCGAGGCGGGGGCCGATCTCCTGCATCAGCCGTATGGCGGTGGCGACGATGATCGCCTGATGTCCGATCGGATCGAGAAAACCCCGACTCGCGCCGAAGGCGGCCGGCTCCCCCAGGGAGACCAGCGGCTCGGGCCTTCTCCCCAGCGCCTGGTCGAGGCGCAGGAGCAGGGTCTCGCCGAAGCGTCGGGCCAGGGGAGGGCGGGCCGCCTCGGCCAGCGCCCCGATCCGGCGCAGGCCGAGGCGGCGGAGGGATTCGGCGATGGCCGGCTCGATCCGCAGGGCACTCACGCAGAGGTCGCGCAGGGCCGGCGCGTTGCCTTCCCGGGGCACGATGACGGGACGCGTCGAAGCACCGTGGCGGGCGAGCGCGAAGGCGCAGGCCGGCGTGTCGGCCAGGGCCAGCCGGGCGGGGATCGCATTGGCCGACAGGCGGGCGGCGAGGTCGCCCATCAGGGCGTCTTCCCCGCCGAACAGGTGACTCGCCCCCTCCACGTCGAGAAAGAAGCCGTCTCCGCCTTCCCCCGGCCCGAACGGCGCCACCATGGGTGTATACCGCTTGGCCCAGAGGCAGAGACGCGCGAGGGCGGCGGCATCGGCCTCCGGGTTTGCGGGATGAACGGCGATGCCCGGCCCGATCCGGGCGCGAGCCCGTGCGAGGGGCTCGCCCGGACGCAGGCCGAGAGCCCAGGC
>NZ_VRVC01000010.1:0-58112 GCF_008040005.1 Methylobacterium sp. WL19 | reverse complement strand
GCGCTCGACCGCTGGGACCCCGCCACGGGGCCCCGTCCGGCGAGACCCGCGCGGCGGCCCTGGACGGCCCGCGCCTTCGTCTTCGGCGGGGCGGCGCTGCTGACCGCCTACGGCGCGCTCGAAATGTACGAGGTCGTGGCCGTCTCGGGCGGGACGACGGCGCTGCAATACGTGCTGCTCGTGCTCTTCACCCTCAACTTCTCCTGGATCGCCCTCTCCTTCATGAGCGCGATCCTGGGCTTCGCCACGCTCCTGCGCCGCCGGAAGGCGCCGCTTCCGCCGACCCGGCTCGCCACGAAGACCGCCATCGTCATGCCGGTCTACAACGAGGCCACCGCCCGCACCTTCGCGGCCGTGGAAGCCATGCGGGCGGAGATCGACGCCACCGGCCACGGCGCGGCGTTCGACTATTTCGTCCTGTCGGACTCGACGCAAGGAGACGCCTGGATCGCCGAGGAGCGTGCCTTCCTCGATCTGCGCGCGCGCTGGGGCGAGGATGCGCGGCTCTATTATCGGCACCGGGCGAAGAACCATCACCGCAAGGCCGGCAATATCGGCGACTTCGTCTCGCGCTGGGGCGGGGCCTACGACCACATGCTGGTGCTCGACGCCGACAGCCTGATGACCGGACCTTGCGTGGTGCATCTGGCCGCCGCCATGGAGGCGGACCCCGATTCCGGCATCGTCCAGTCGCTGCCGCTCATCATCAACCGCAACACCCTGTTCGCCCGCGTCCAGCAATTCGCCGCCCGCATCTACGGCCCGGTCATCGCCACCGGCCTCTCCGTCTGGTCGGGCCGCGACGGCAATTACTGGGGCCACAACGCCATCATCCGCACCCGCGCCTTCGCCGAGGCCTGCGGCCTGCCCGACCTCAAGGGCAAACCGCCCTTCGGCGGCCACATCCTCAGCCACGATTTCGTCGAGGCGGCGCTGATCCGGCGGGCGGGCTGGAGCGTGACCATGCTGCCCGCCCTGCCCGGCTCCTACGAGGAGAGCCCGCCCTCCCTCATCGACGTGGCGGTGCGTGACCGGCGCTGGGCGCAAGGGAACCTCCAGCACAGCCGCGTCATCGGGGCGGCGGGCCTGACGCTGGCTTCGCGCCAGCATTTCGCCACCGGCATCGCCGGCTACGTCGCCTCCCCGCTCTGGCTCGGCCAGCTCGTGGTCGGTATCGCCCTGGTGCTCCAGACCGCCTATGTGCGGCCGGAATATTTCACGAGCGAGTTCGGGCTCTACCCGGTCTGGCCGCGCTTCGACCCAGTGCGCGCGCTCCAGCTGTTCGGGCTCACCATGGGCATCCTGCTGGCCCCGAAGCTCCTGGGGCTGATCCTGGCGCTGATCGACGGGCCGGTGCGCCGGGCCTCGGGCGGGGCCATCCGCCTCGTCCTGTCGAGCCTGATCGAGACGATCCTCTCCGCGCTCATCGCGCCCATCGCCATGCTGATCCAGTCGGGCTCGGTCTTCGAGATCCTGGTGGGGCGCGACACAGGCTGGAACCCGCAGCGGCGCGACGACGGCTCGATACCCTTGCGCGACATCGTCCGCCGCCACCGCTGGCACATGGTGCTGGGGCTGGTGACGGGTATCGCCGCCTTCGCCATCGCCACCTCGCTGTTCCTCTGGATGTCGCCCACCATCCTCGGCCTCGTCCTGGCGATCCCGATCTCCTGGGCGAGCGGCCAGCTCTCCTGGGGCCTCGCGCTGAAGCGCCTCGGCCTGCTGATGACCCCGGAGGAGCGCGACCCGCCCGCCATCGCGTCGAGCGCCGGGGCGATCGCCGCCCGCAACGCCGAGGCCGGCCTCGA
The DNA here is from genome assembly GCF_008040005.1 of Methylobacterium sp. WL19. Lineage (NCBI taxonomy): Bacteria > Pseudomonadati > Pseudomonadota > Alphaproteobacteria > Hyphomicrobiales > Methylobacteriaceae > Methylobacterium > Methylobacterium sp. WL19. Next base: position 56,304 of record NZ_VRVC01000010.1, on the reverse strand, counting down.
CGAAACGGATGCGATCCGCGCCCTCCACGCCGATGCGGGCTTCGCCGAGGCCCATGCCCTGATGCTGCCGGAGATGCCCCAACGCCCCCGCGGCGTGATCGACACCGACCGCGCCCTCGCCCAGGCCAAGGTGGTGGAAGCCGAGACCGTCGCCGAGGCCGCCGAGTGGCTCAGCCCCAAGGAGCGCATGGCCCTCCTCCACGACCGCGCCCTCCTCGACCGCCTCACCCGCCTCGCGCCTGCGTGAGCTACAACAGTCACGCATGTCGCGGGATGCGCTGACGAGCCCTCCTCCCCGCAAGGGGGAGAGGGACGCGACCTGCCTACGAGAGCAGATGTGTGAATCCGGTAGCCTGCCTGAGACCGGGGGGGCGTCCGGACCCGGAGCCGGGCTCCACGAGAGCCTGCCGCATCGGGACTGCCGATGCCAACCCCCTGCCCGCTCGGCGGCCGATTCGAAGAATCAGTCGGCGCTTCCCGAATCGGGCGCCTGGGCGAGGCGGTCGGCCAGGGAGGCCTCGTACTGGATGAGGTCCTTGCCCCGCTTCATCGCCCGGTAGAAGTCCCGCGCCGCCACATGGGCGTTGATGTCCCGGACATAGGGGGCCGTGCTCGGCACCGCCTCGAGCAATTCGCTCGCCTGGGCCACGAACAGGTTCTCGATCTCCGACACGTCGTCGGAGAGATAGAGTACCGTGAGGGTCAGGTAGAGGCGCTTGCAGGCCGTATCGGCCTCGCTCTCCGTGATGATGTCGGATTCGCGCAGGAACTTCGTCATCGTCTCGATGACGAAACTCGACCGCCGGGACCCGTTGCGGATCGCGGCCCCGCCGATCAGCAACCGCTCGAACGGCTTGAGTTCGATCTTCAGGGGCATGACCGGTCCTTCGGGTTCGGGTGGGATCATCGATCCGGGCGGTTAACAATACATGACCACCATGGCAGGGTTTGCTTGCGGAATACGGCATCTCCCTCGGAGACCACGAAGATAGGGAGAATACGTCGGATCTCACTCAGGGTTCGTTGACCGTTCGTCTTAAGACGTTCGCAACGTCCTCGTGGTTCTGTGACGTCGCACCCAAAAAAGGGTGCTTCCAGATCAGAATGGATCGAACCTCATGTCTTCAGGCATCACCCTTACCGCTGCGACTCGCCAGAACCTGCTCTCGCTGCAGGGCACGGCCGACCTCCTGACGCAGACCCAGAACCGCCTCTCCACCGGCAAGAAGGTCAACTCGGCCCTCGACGATCCGACGAGCTTCTTCACCTCGCAGTCCCTGTCCGGCCGCTCGGGCGATCTCGGCTCGCTCCTCAACGGCATCTCGAACGGCGTCCAGACGATCCAGGCCGCCAACCAGGGCATCACCTCGATCCAGAAGCTGGTCGACTCGGCCAAGTCCACCGCCAACCAGGCGCTGGCCGACAAGAGCGCGGTCACGAGCGGCACGCCGGCAACGGCCGCGATCCTCTCGGCAGGGACGTCTTTCCAGGGCACCTCCACGGCTGCCACCGACGGCACGCAGGATTTCTCGGGCACCCGCAATGCTGTGTTCACGGTGAACGATGGCACCAACACCACCACCATCACTCTTGATGCTTCGACGCTGAGCGGCGTGACCAGCAACGTCGCCAAGGCCACTGCGGACGACGTGGTCAAGGCCATCAACAACCAGCTGGCCAACGATACGACGAACCCTGCCGCGGTCTCCGCTTCCAAGACGACCGATGGCCGGATTGTCTTCACGTCGACCGCGACCGGCAAGGACGCAACGGCAACGGTCACCAACGCGGCCAACAACGAAGTCGACCTTGGTTTTGGAGTTGCCACGACTGCTCAGACAGCCAAGGGTGCCGACGCCAAGAACGGCGCCACGGCTGCAGCGGCAGAAGGTGCAGCCGTCGCTGGTCTGGCCACCGCTGGTACCGGCCCTGACTTCACTGGCGCAGCCGATGCGTCGTTCACCATCAAGCTCGGCGATGGCCCGGCCAAAAAGATCGAGCTGAACACCGCTGCGGATGCAACGCTCGGCGCTCTGACGGATGCGAAAGCGACGGACCTTGCCACGGCCATCAACAAGCAGCTGAATGCGGATACCGGCTTCAAAGGTAAGGTCACTGCTGTTGGTGATGATACGACTGGTAAGGTGACCTTTACTTCGACGGCGACGGGGTCAGATCAGAAGATCACGATCGATGCCTCTTCCGCGGCGACCGATACGGATATCGGTTTTGGTGCGGGTGTCACTGCAAAGCCAGTGGTGGCGAGCGGTGCTGGTTCTGCCAGCGGAACCAACGCAACCCGAACCTCGCTCGCCAAGCAGTTCAACACCCTGCTGGATCAGATCACCCAGCAGGCGAAGGATTCGAGCTATAACGGCATCAACCTGCTGTACCGCTCGGGCACCGATGCCAAGGAAAACTCCTTGAAGGTCACCTTCAACGAGACGGGTTCGTCTACCCTGAACATTGAGGGGGCCAAGCTCGACTCCGATGGCCTTGGCCTGAGCTCGGTCACCGGCGGCTTCCAGTCGGACGATGAGATCAACAAGGCTCTGACGGCCATCACGGCGGCCACCAGCCAGCTTCGCGCCCAGTCCTCGACCTTCGGCTCCAACCTCTCGGTGGTGCAGAACCGTCAGGACTTCTCGAAGAACCTGATCAACATCCTCGACACCGGTGCTGCCAATCTGACGAACGCGGACCTCAACGAGGAAGCCGCCAATTCCCAGGCCCTGTCGACCCGCCAGTCCATCGGCATCTCGGCCCTCTCGCTCGCCAACACGGCGCAGCAGGGCATCCTGCAGCTTCTCCGCTAAGCGGATCAGCCGTCACGACGATGAGCGGCCGGGGGAAACCCCGGCCGTTTCTTTATGCGTAGACCGTCCCTCCCCTGCGCGTACCTCTTGTTGCCGGCGACGAACCGAGCCGCCACCGCCTTCGGCAGGCTGCGGAGCGTCTCCAGCTCGGCATGCGCCTGTCGGACGACGCCGTCCTCATGCTGGGGCGACGCGCCGGCTGTACGGCCGGACGCCCGAGTTCACGCGGTTCCCCGCCCCCATCGGCCACCCTGCCCCGCAACGCGCGTCCACGGCCTGCGCCACAACTGCCCGGCATCTCTCCCGCGATCCTGCAGACCGGGATCGCGCAAAAGCGGCCGGCACATTCCGGCATCTGTCCTCTCCCGCGATGCCGCGATGCCGCGACGCTCGACGCTGCCCTGCGCGGACACAGGCGCTCGAACACCTCGCGGGAGATGGTGGTGGCCTGGATTCGGGCGTGGATGGAGGGGTCGTGCCTCGCTGGGGGTCGGCATCCGAGAGCGTGCCGAGACAGCGCAAGGATCGACCGACACGATTTCACACTTCGAAGCGGAGGAAGAGCTGAAGGGCCGGGGGTGAGGCTGAGGAAGCGGGCGCCCGACGTGGCTGCTCCTTTCGTTCAAGGGGACGAAAGACCGGAGCGGAACCAGCCTGAGAGCCGCCACCTTTGCTCTTGTGGAGGACGCCTCGCGTGAGGCGACCGCAGGAGGCATGTCCATGCAGAGCAAACTCACGAAGACGATCATCGGCGCCGTCATCGCCGTCGCCCTCGCCGCTGCCGTGTCCTATGGGCTCATCAACCAGCAGACGGCGGATCAGCTGCAGACCAAGGCGAACCAGACGCTGTCGGACGGTCAGGCCGCCCCCGGCCCGGCTCCGCAACAGCCGTCGCCGGCGCCGCAGAGCCCCACCCAGCAAGCGCCGACGCAGCAGAACCCCGCTCCCGCACCGCGGCCGTGACAGTCGCGGATCGGGCGCCGGCGGCACGCCCGCTTTCCGCCGGCTGAAACCGCCCGGTAACCCTCCGGCTTTAGGCCTCGTTAGGCTTGAAACCGCCGAACCGAGACGGATACCGATGACCAGGGACCAGCTTTCCGCCGAATTGTTGCGCATGGCGAAGATGCAGATCAGCGACATCACCCGGGCCGTGAAGAGCGGCGACAAGGCCATCGCCTTGAACGAGGTGAGCGACCTCGCGCTACGCTTGAACCAACTCGCCGATGCCATCGCGGGCGTACCGGCCCCGGCCCCGACGCCTGCGGTCTCCCGCGCTCGCGTCCTCGACCCGGCGTGACCGCCGCATCGGAGTGGCGTGCGGAGCGGAACGAGCGCTCCCGCGCCCGGCTCGAACGGGCGCTCCCGGCCGTCTTCCCCGCGCCCGTCCTTCGGCACGCGCTGTCCCGGCCGCTGCTGCCGCCCACACCACGGCTCGCCGTCGAGAGCTACTGGCGCAACCACGTCCACCGGGCCGATCGCCTGGCGCGGGCGCTGGCCACGCGCTCGGGCCAGCCGGAGGGATGGACCTGGCGTCTCGGCTCGGAGAAAGGCTCGGGCCTCGCCGCCACCTTCCGGATGCCGCCCTCTCCCTATCGCGAGCCCGCGCATGCCCGCGGCCCCGGCCATTGCTGCATCTGCGGACAGCCGGTCTTCCGCTTCGGCTGGCACAGGGATCTGTGGGGCGCCGGCACGCCGAACAAGAACGCCCGCTGGCATTCGGCCTGCGTCACGGCCTGGAAGTTCTGGGCCGCGCCCAGCGACCAGGTGAAGGTTTTGAAGGCGCATCAGCGCCATCGCTGCGCCGCCTCCGGGAAGCGCCTGCTGAAGACGGCCGAAATCGACCATCGCACGCCGCTCTATCGCGTCTGGCGCGAGCACCGCGATACCCCTTGGCCCAAACTCCTGGCCTACTGGGGAGCGCCGAACCTTCAGGTCGTCAACCGCGTTGTTCACGTGGAGAAATGCAGCACGGAGGCAGGCGAGAGGGCGCATCAACGGCGTGCCCTCGTGTCTGGGGTGTCCCTCGATGTGGAGTCGGACGGCCTGATGCTTCTCCCGACGCAGGCTTGAGCCACGTGTCGGAGAACATGTCGATCGCGCCCGCCCATCGGGTGCCGTGGTGTCGAGGATAGCAGCGCGGTGGGGCGCCGTGCCAATCGGAGGAATCCAAGTGACGGACGACAAGGCCGGCCATCAGGATCGCAAGGACACCAAGGCGGCCAAGGCCGCGGAGCGCGCGGACATCGCCGGTCAGGTCTGGGAAGAGGTGAGAGGCCGGGAGACGGCGCGTGACGATCAGATCGTTCGCCTGAAGGCTCAGCGTCTCGAGCGCGATGCCGCGGATGCCGCCGCAGCAAAGCCCCCGGCCAAGCGGTCGAAGTGAGCGAACCTGCTTAGCTCTTTGATGTGTCGCAGGTTTTCATCGCAGAACCGGTGCCACGTCTGCGAAACCGTCCTGGACTCTGCCCGAACCTTTTGGCCGCGGGATCATCGGACGAAGGGGCGGGTTGATCGATGACAGCCACACCCCGGAGCCAGTCTCATGGCCGACATCCGTCACGCGTATTCCGATCCCATCGAGCAGGGCGCCCAGGCGCGGATCCACGGTCACCCCAAGGATGCCTGCCCCTATCCCCGCGACAGCGAAGATCGGACCTCCTGGATGGAGGGCTACGACGGTACGCCGCGTGAGGATGGGCCCGATATGCCATCCGGCGAGAGCCGCCGCTGAGCTTCCTTCAGACCAGATGGCTGTCCGGCCAGGGACCGAGACTGGGATGACATTCGAGACGGGGGCTGCTCGAACGCTCCTGTGAACGCATTAAAGTCCGGCGCGCCATCACGGCGGCCGGGCTTTCGGTTTGGCAGATATCTCGGAGGAGAGGGTTCGCGGGACTAGCTCAGGCCACGGATGCGCTGCCAATCGGTCAGCTCACGGCTTCGGGCATCGTAGAGAGCCCGAAGTTTGGTTCCCTCTTCCCCACGGCCCGCCGGTTGGTTCGAGACTGCATTGACCATCTCGTCGCCAAACCATGCCGCAAGCTCTGCAGCCCAGGCCGCGTCGGCAGCATGGAGACGGCTTGCTGTAACCGATAAGAAGGGGGCGGGCCTCGGGCGGGCTTTCGCTTTCGTCATGTGCGCCGAAACGGACGAATCGTTGCTCCGGTTTCAGACGAAAATACAAAATTTTCGGTGTCGCTCAGGCATTGCCGACCCGGAGGCGGCCCGGCGAGGGTATCAGTGGCGATCCGCCAACGGGGCGGGCGCTCGAAGAACGCTTTCAGCCTCACGCCCCGCGCCGACGTCACCCTGGCATCGATCCGGCCCTCGAGGCGGGCGATCACGTCGGTTCGGGGGACATCGACCTTGAACGCATTCCGCCGCTCCAGCCGACCCAGGTTTCCACCCAAGTCATGGACGCGAAAACGAGCGAACACTCATGGTCGTCAGCGAAGGCGCCCCGGCGTGATTTCTTTCTTTCCGTGATTGAGCGGGCAAACACGGATGCCGGCGAAAGAATCACTGGCGGGCCGCCTTCACACCGTGCGTGATCCGTCAGCGGAGCGCCCCATACACAGCGATGATCCAGCGGCGACCACAAACGGGGTCAACTCCAATACCCGAAAAACCTGCGCTCAGCGTGGACCAGTTTGCTGGGTCAGGGTCGAATGACGCTCGCCTTGCTGTAGCGCCACCGCCAACCCCGGCTTCCCCCCAAACCGTCGGCTCCGAAAATCGAAAACACGATAAGTCTCGGAGCAGGAGACGAATCGAGCAGATCGAGCGCCAACGCTATGGATGCGCGGGCCTCGATCTGCTCAACCGGCGCATTGTCCCGGTCACTTCATGGATGCGAGGGGAACGACAGCAAAAGATCCCCGGCGCCCCTGACTTACCTTGCGCTATAGTGCTTGGCGTTCTCAGCGATGACAAGTTCGAACGGAACCCAATCATATCGCTGGACATACTCGCCCTTTGCGAGTTTTCCGGCATCGGCCAGCGCCTGAGAGCCTTGCATCCGGGCGTCCTGATAGACGCTGAGCAGCATGTCGCCGCTGCCGACGGCAGCGACTCCCTCCTTCGTGGCATCGACGCCACCCACGAGGATACGTCCCGACAAGCCCGCAGCCTTGATCGCAGCGATCGCCCCAAGAGCCATCTCGTCGTTGTTGGCGGCGATGGCATCGATCTTTCGGCCTCCCTTCAGCCAAGCAGCGACCTGCTCCTGCGCTTCCTGACGCTTCCAGTTCGCGCTTGCCTCGGAGACGAGCGTGATCCCCGGCGACGATGCCAGGATCTCTTTTCCGCCCGCGGTGCGCTCTACGGAGGCCGTCTCGGTGTCGGTGCCACGCAGGATGGCGACCGTGCCCTGACCACCGAGTTTGTCGACGATCAGGCGCATCTGAACGCGACCGGCCACGAGATCGTTCGAACTCACGAAGACGGCCTTTCCGCCGCTCGGCCCGATCTGCGGACGATTGTTCACGAAGACGAGCGGGACGCCCGCTTTTCCCGCGGCTTCGGCGAGGATCGCTGCGCTTTCGGTGCTCACCGGAATGATCATGAGGGCAGCGGCCTTGGCAGCGATCGCAGCCTGTCCGAGCGCGATCTGGCGGGCGGGGTCCTTGTCCGCATTTTCGACGGAGACCGAAAGCGTGGGATCCGACTGCGCCGCGCCGCTCACGGCGGTCACGATGAGGTCCTGGAAGGGGTCGCCGCGCTGTGCGACCAGGAAGGAGATCTTGGATTCGGCGAAGGCCGGCGTCGCCAGAAGGGTCGTCATCAGGATGGCGGCAAGACGGGTCATGACAATCTCTCGCATGCGGAGGGGATGGGGCGCTTCAGGCGGCTCTGACGTTGGCCAGGAACACCTGGACCTGACGGTTCAGATAGTCGGATTGCTGCGCGAGTTCGCCCGAGGCTCCGAGAACCTGCGTGGCGCCAGCGCCCGTCTCCTCTGCGGTGTGAGCGACCCCGACGATGTTCGAGGTGACTTCCCCGGTTCCGATGGACGCCTGTGAGATCGCCTGCACGATCTCCCGCGTGGCGGCGCCCTGCTCTTCGATGGCGGACGCGATGGCCGTCGTCGTCTCGTTGACCGCCCGGATCGATCCGGAGATCCGGTCGATCGCCGTCGCCGCGCGCTGGGTCGACGATTGGATCGCTCCGATCTTCGCGGTGATGTCCCCGGTCGAGCGGGACGTCTGGTTGGCGAGTTCCTTGACCTCCGCCGCGACGACAGCGAAGCCGCGGCCGGCGGGTCCGGCCCGCGCCGCCTCGATCGTCGCATTCAGAGCCAGCAAGTTCGTCTGAGCGGCGATGGAGGCAATGGTATCCACCACCTCCCCGATGCTGAATGCGACGCTCGTCAGTTCGGCGACCAGCGCGACGGTGTCGTCGGCCTGCCGTACCGCGTCGATCGACATCTGCGACGAGCGCTCGATCTGGACGCCGATTTCGACCACGGACGCCCCGAGCTGCTGGGCTGAGCCCGCGATCGTGTTGATGTTCACGGAAGCCTCCTCGGCGGCCGCGGAAACGGCCATGGACCGTGTTTGCGTTTCTTCGGCTGAGACCGTGAGCTGGCGTGCGGTGGCCTGCATCTCTTCGGCGGCCGACGATACCGCGCTCACAATTCCACCGACGGATTTGTCGAACTCTGTCGCGAGCTGGCGCATCGCGATGCGGCGCTGCTCCTCCACACCTGCCTTCTGCGCCTCGACCTCGGCCTCCAGAGCCTTGTTGCGGATCATGTTGTCTTTGAAGACCTGCACAGTGGCGGCCATGGATCCGATCTCGTCGCGACGAAGCCGATCCGGCACCTCGGCGGTCATGTCGTCATCCGCCAGGCGTCCCATCGTCGCCGTCATGCGGGCGATGGGTTTGGAGATCGTGACCGTCAGGACCCAGCCGACCAGCGTGCAGAAGGCAATGAGGCCGGTGAGAGCGAGGATGATCCAGAAACGCGAGTCGCGCTGGATCTCCCCGGAGGACTGTATCGCCTGCGCGACGGCTTCCTGGCGGTAGGTCTGGATATCCCGCACGGCCTTGTAGAAGCGTTCCGAATCCGTACGGAGATCGGACGATACGACACGGGTACCGACCGCATGGAGGCCTGCCCGGTCGAGGACGGTGATCTCCTCGTCGACGGCGAGGAAGTGCTGCCAAGCCACGCGCAGGCTTGCCGCGAGTTCGGCTTCGCGCCCGGCGCTGACCAGGCTCGAATAATCGCTCCACGCTTTCGAGAAGGCGATGCGTACCGGCCCGGATTCCTGCTCATAGCTGACGCGCTCGGTGTCCGTACCGGCGAAATGCCTGAGTACGGCAAGGGCTCGCAATTGCTGGCTGATACGTCCGAGATCGCCTAGGACCGAGACCGCCCGGACGTGATGGGCCAACTCGCTGCCGATTGCAGAGACCTGATCGACTTTCACAATGGCGAAGCCGCCGGTGCATGCCGAGAACAGGCCCAGAGCCAGAAAAGCGAAGCCGATCTTCGCCCGGATGGATCGCAGATTGATGCGTGACATTTTCTATCCTAAGGATCGGAGATACGGATCATTTATTTCAATTCCGCCAATATTCGACAGAATCGATGCCATATTCATGAAAGTAGTAATCGATCTTGCGATCGATTGATTCGCGCTTGGCGATGTTATATTTGATAAGCTCGGCTCTTACGGCGAAGCTCTGCCTGGACCGTCAGAACGTGAGACCGCTCTTGACCCCGAACACGACGATATCCGTGCGCCCGGCATAGCCGCCCGGACGGTTGATGAGCTGGATGTTGGGCCGGATCACCACGTCGGGGTGAAGGGCGAGGCTGTAGAACACCTCGATCGCGCGCTCGTAGCCCGGTACCGGACGGATGCCGCCGTCCATGGCATTGGCGGCATGAATGCTTTGGGCCAACGCGCTGCTGGCGTGCGACTGACCGATGCCGATGCCGATCCAGTCGAACGGCCGCTCGGACCAGAACCCCTTGTAGACGAAGCCGACCGTCTGCTGGTCGTCGATAGCCGAGGTCGACGAGTTCGCTATGGTCGCACGCAGGAAGACCGATAAGTTGCACAGCGGGTTGGCCGGATCGGGGCGGTAGAGTTCCTGCACCGCCACGCCGTAGACGCCGCTGCGGTCCCGGTTCGCCATGGGAGCACCGCCATCGACGCTGAGGGGCAAGCCGCTGCCGTTCAAATAAAGGTCGGAGTTATTGCCGGTCTGATACCAAGCGCCCACAGTGTAACTGCCGCGGTGGGCAAACAGCGGCAACGTGGGGAAGACAGCGGCCTCGACGATCGCCAACGCTCCGGTCGCGCCGGACGGGTCGAAGTTGAAGCCGTCAGCGAGGTCGCGCGGATTGACCTGATACACGCCTGCCATAAGGTAGCCGGTCTCGAGATTCCCGAGGCGCAGACGGGCGGCGTACTGGGAGACCGGCCAGTTGTACCAGTAATTCCCGACGAGGTTGCCGGGCTGGTTCCCGCAGAACGTCAGGTTTTGGAACTCGCAGGCGAAGCCGGCGAAGTCGGCGCTGACCGGAAGGCGGCCAAGCTTGAGATCCACGAAGTCGCCGAAGCGCTGATCGTAGGAAAACTGGGTGAGACGGGGCATCCGGCCACGGCCGAAGACCTCCTCGGTCTGCTGCAGGACTTGAAGGCCCTGGTCGGCAGTGAGGCTGCGACCGAAGCGATTCGTGAAAACCACGTTCACGGTACCGCCTGGAATGCCGGCGAGGCGGTCCATATCGATGGCGGAACGAAGAGCAAACTGCCCGGCGCCGCGCAGGGACTGCCCGTAGAGACCGCCCTGAATGTTGGTGGCGGACTGGTAGTCCAAACTGGCGTCGACGCGGATGCCGGCGCGGAACAGGTCATCGCGGATGCCGCCGAGATTGCCGAGCAGCCCCCATTTCGGAGCGCTTGAAAGCGTGTCGAGACTGCCGGCCGGTGCCGTGTTGATGGGGACGGCGGTAGAGGGCCGGGCCAAGATCGCGCCTGCCACCGACGGACGGCGCGCTGCACGCCGATCTCGTCGACGGCGAGCCGAGGCTTCTCGGGCAGGCACTAAGTCCAGACGTTCGGCCTGCGAACTCGAAACTTGCAGAGGTGGAGCCAGTAGATCCTGTGCTAGGGCCGACTGATCCCACGAGACCCAGGCTTGAGTTGCAAATAGAACCGCGACTGTACGCGTGTACGAGAATGTCGCTTGCCGCATATTTGCACCCTTGCACCTTCCCGTCTGCAACTGAATGAGCAAAGACGGGGTAGAATTAAAAATCTGCTTTATCAGAGATGCAGAATACCTCTCCTTTATAATTGTCCGTAACTTGGTTTAAAAACGCTTAATGACGATGAGATATCTGCTTAAAGTTCGAACTTGTCTCATATTTTCAGTTTATGTATTTACGAATATAACAAAATGACATGAGTAATTGCGAAAAATATCATACAAAGCCCTTCGATAGTAAAATCATCACAAAGTAATGCTGTTTCGGGAAATTTATCGCAGAATACGGGATCGATAACGCTGGAAAGAACGAGCTGGTCTATCGCATGGCGATGAGGATGGCCGCGAATCTTATGGAGGCCTTTTATGCCAATCGGCGATGAGGGGGACTCACGGGGTCTGTTCGGCGGAGCCGTTGTGATTCGATAAGGCGGACCGGGCGGGTTTGGACCGCGCCGGGTTTTCCGGAGGCCCCGACGCTTGCGAGGATGGAGCCATGAGGCCGAACCCCTCGATGATCTCGCGGAGGACGGTCTCGGGCGCATACCGGTCGATGCCGGCGTCGATCATGGTCGGCCCCCTTCCACGGCAGGGGGGGCGGATCTGGTGGTGGACGCGACCAGAGCCGAGGTCGCGACGCCCAGAGCCGCCACCAGGAAGACCGCGGGCCAGCCGAGAGCGGCGACGGCCAGGCCGCTCAGGACGCCGCCGGCGATTCCGGCCAAGGTCCAGCCCGACTGGACAATGGCGTAGTCCGTCGCCGCCTGATCGGAGGCGCATGTCCGCATCGCGAGGGCGCACAGGGCGGAGTAGAGGATCGCATAGGCTGCGTAGCACGCCGCGACGAAGGCGGAGGCTATCAGTCCCGTAGCCGGGAAGGCCGTGCCCGCTGCCGCAGCCAAGGAAAGCAGCAAGGCCAGGCCGGTACCGCTTACGGCGAGCGTCGCACTCGAACCGAGTGTCCGGCCCAGGAACCCGGCGAATGCCGCTCCAACGATTCCCGCCAATCCCCCTGCCACTCCGAAAGCGACGCCGATGCTGGCGAGGGGAAGGCCGATGGCCACGAGAAGCAGGCGAAATCCACTGATGCCGAGACCGAGCGCAACTCCCAGAGCGATGCTCGACACGACGAGACGCAGTCCATTGGGACGTCGCGTCAGTGCGGAGAGCTTCGGCCAGGGCCGGTGGAGACGATCGTCGCCACTCGGCTCACAGTCTCGAGCGAAGCCGAGGGGTGCAAGCAGCGCAAGCGCTGCCAGAACCAGTATGGCATTCGTCCATCCCAGCCGTTCGTAGATCGCCAGGATGGCGGTCGAACCGATCAGCATGCCGCCATACACTCCGCCGGCCTTGAGCGGTCCACGCAAGGCGCGTTCGGCATCGTCGCGGGCCGTCTCGACGAGGAAGCCGTCCAGGGCGACATCCATGGTCGCTGCCGCCACCCCCATGGGCAGCAGGAGCAGCATCGCCGTATGGGGTTCCAGAGCGGCGCAGATCAGCAGCGCCGCGACGACGATCCCTTGGCAGACGAGGATCCAGCCTCGCCGGCGGCCGAACCGCTCCGAACCGTAGCGATCCACGAGGGGAGCCCATAACGCGGACAGGCCGAAGGGCAGGAACAGCAGCGTGGCGAAGCCGACGAGGGTGAGCGGGACACCTTCGCGTTGCAGGATCGCGGGCAGCGCGGTCTGGATGAAGCCCAGCACCGCGCCGAAGGCCACGTAGAGCGGTAGCACCGCAAACGTCGCTCTGCCGAGGGAGATCGGGCGCGTGATCATCCGATCCTCCGGGCGACGGGAGCGAGGCGATCCGATGCGACCGCGGCCAGGAGGCCGATGCTGAGGCCGATGGCCATGAGGAAGGGGAGACGCGGCTCGACGTAATAGAGGGAGGTGCCGAGGATCGGCCCCACCACGAATCCGAGAGCCATGGCGGCGGAGACCAGTCCGGCGGCGGCGCCTTGCTCAGCCTGCCCGACCGCCAGGGAGGCCGTGGTCTGCAGACCCGGCATGATGACGCCGTAGCCGACGCCCAAGGCGATGCAGCCAGCGACGATGAGGGCGAGGTTCTGTGCCAAGCCGAGGGCGACGAAACCCGTCAGTAGTCCCGCCGCCCCAAGTCTCAGCATCGTACGCGGCGTCGGCGAGAGCTGTCTGACGATGAGGATCTGGCTCGCCAGGGCGGCCAACGCGAAACCGGCCAGGGCGAAGCCGACCTGTCGCGTCGCAGCCGCAGAATCGAGGCCGAGCAGGTCCTGGACGTAGAAGGACAGGGTCTGCTGGGTCATGGCGATCGTGACGAAGGCGAGCGCGGCAAGGAGCAGGGTCGGCCATAGCCGCGGATCGCTGGGTTTCACCGCGGCCTTGGCTGCCTTCGTCTCGGGTCCCATCGGTGATTCGACCCACACCAGGGTCGCGATCGCCGCGAGGCCTGCCAGACCGGCGGTGGCAAAGAGCGGTGTCAGCAATCCCCAGCCGACGAGACCGGCTCCGATCACCGGGCCGAGGATGGTTCCGAAGACAAAGCCTGCGCCGACCAGTGCCATGCCGGAGGCACGCCCCGCCTCGTCCGTTGCGGCCGCGACGATCGCCGACGCGGAGGGTTGGATGGCCGCGGCGACCAGCGCGTAGAGAACCCGACTCGCGAGCATCAGTCCGAAGACCACGTAGACCGAGATGTCGCCGATGAGGCCAAGATGCAGCACATAGGCGAAGAGCGCGGTCGTGACGGCGTAGCCGGCCAGGCCCAGTGTCAGCGTGCGCGTTCGTCCCCAGCGGTCGGCGGCACGCCCCCAGAACGGTGAGACGACCACGACGACAAGCGCCGAGACCGTGACGACGAGACCGACATCGACGACGTCGAGGCCGATATCGCGGGCGACAGGGCCGAGCATCGCGAACAGCACGGTCTGGCCGATCCCGAACACGATCAATCCGAACAGGATGGTGGCCAACGTCTTACGGGACAACGAATTCATGCAGCGATCTCCTGGGTCGCGATGGCGCGAAGACGAATGATGGTTTGACGCGGAGCAGACCTTCATCGGGCCATTCGTGCGCGCGTCCCGGCCATGGCGGGGCGCTCGACCCGCAGGCTGAAAACGGCCGACAATGAGGAGACCTCATCGTCGGCCGCGCGCGCGACTGCGCGGCGGCGGGCGTCCGCCGAATGCGCTGAGGACGACCATCGGTCGGGATCAGCGCCGCTTGGTATTATGTGGCGAAGAGGGAGAGGCGGTCCTCGCCGATGCGGACACGCATCTCCGGACGCTCGATGCCGAGTCCTTCGCGCGGAGCGAGACACGGCCCGGCCGCCGCGCAGGAAACAGCGCATTCGATCATGACATAAGGGAAGAGCTTACCCGAATTCTTGTTATGAAAATGTGATCTCACCCGGCGGACAAAAGCATAATCTGGAATTGTTCCAGTAATGCACATGACTGCCCCGCACTTCCGAAGCCTGGACGGCAAATCCTATGCATCATTGCGAGGGCCGTTGCGCGAAAGATCGCATTTGCGATTCGTCAAAAGATCTTTGCTGCGATCGTCCAAACTGGAAGAATTTCGATCTCGCCCTGCAGTCTCAGGCCGCCCCATAAGCGGTCGGTTGAGGGGCTGCCACAACACAGCGTGGGGTCAAAAATTCTTGTTTCCGGCAAGGCGCGCTGCTAGCACGGCGATTGACTGAGTTTCGGCGCGATAGAACATCGTCATTGTAATAGTTCTACATCGTAAAGACTGTTCACGCTTTCAAGTGCACGGGAGCTGTTGCGTATCTTGGAGCGCGGTCGGCATGGAAGGCGGAATGGCATGGAGTGTCGCTGCGACGCCATCTGCGATTGGGAGAATCCGGATACGGCGGTCCACCCACCGGAGACGCTCAGCGGAAAATCGGCGAAGTACGATGTCGTCTTCAAGGAGGATGGCGTCACCCTGCTCTCCACGAACTTCCAATCGGTCGAGCCGATTTTCGTCGAGGCGCAGACCTTCCCTTGCGTGTGCATGAGCATCGTCCTCGATGGGCGCGCCGAGGGGCAGACGGCTGGGTTCGATGCCGGCTTTTCACCGAACGAGGTATGGGTCGCGACCTCGAACGCGCGCATGCACATCCAGAAAGTGATCATGCCGGACCTCCCGGTCCGGACCGTCGAACTCATCGTCCTGCCGGAATGGTTCGAGCGGAACGAGCAGCGCTTCCTGAAGGACCCGCCTTTCATGCGGATGTGGGCGGCCTTGAACGGCCCGACATCGGTCCGGCGCCGCCCCCTCGATGCGCGCCTGAAACGCATCGCCTGGGCGGTCCACCATCCGCCGCGGACCGACGGCCTCATCGCGTTGCACTACCAGAGCCGGGCTCTCGATCTCCTGAGCGCCCTGGCGGACGAGTTCGACCACGTCGATCCCAAACCGAAGGCGCCTTCCCTCAGCGCCCAATCGATCGAACGCATCATGGCGGTACGCCAGTGGATCGACGGCAACCCGAGCGGCACGACCTCGATCGTGTCCCTGGCGAGTGAGTTCGGCATGAGCCCGAGCAAGCTCCGGCAGGATTTCTGCGTCGCTTTCGGGGTCTGCATCGGCAGCTACATCTCCGACCGCCGGCTCAACTACGGGCGGGAGCTCATCCAGACCATGGGCCTCACCGTGTCGGAGGCGGCCTATCGTGCCGGCTATGCGCATCCGGCGAACTTCGCGACGGCGTTCAAGCGCCGATTCGGCCATCCCCCGAGCGCGGCGCGCAGCTGAGACCGTATCCCGAACTCGTCGCCCGACCACCCTTCGCGGCGGCGCCAAGCCTTCGCATAGGCCTTTTGTCAAACGGCAAACGGGATACCGGTAACCTTGGCCGTTGTCGTTTGAGAGACTGGCACCCGGTTCTTCCCTCCGAGTGTCATCATGATCGTCCGCGGCAGCCTTGCCCTCATTCTTGCGTCCGCCGCGTCCCCGGCTCTCGCTCAACAGGTCGCCGCACCGGCGGGCGCCGTGACCCTCGATGAACTCAGCGTGACGGCGCAACACCGGCCGGAGCGGGCCGGTGACGTGCCGATCAGCCTCGGTCTGCGAACAGCGGCCGATCTCGACCGTCATGAGATCCGCCGCGCCGATCAAGCGATCAACGAAATTCCGAATGCCCAGATGGGGACGCTGAGCGGGAGCCTCTACACCAACTTCACCGCCATTCGCGGCATCGGCTCCGGCCTCATCGACACCGACCCGGCGGTCGGCTTTTACAAGGACGGCGTGTCCGTCGGGAATTCTCAGGGCTATTCGGGCGGGCTGCTCGACGTCGACCGCGTGGAGGTCCTGCGGGGCCCGCAGGGAACTCTCTACGGCCGCAACAACCTCGCGGGAGCGATCAACGTCATCTCGAGCTTGCCCGATCCTGCCCGGGTGTTCGGCGATGTCGGGATCGAGTACGGCCGCTTCAACCAGTTGCGCGGCTTCGGCATCGTCAACATGCCGATCGGCGACTCGGGCTGGGCTGTCCGCGGCGCGCTATCGGGCAGCCGGAACGACGGATACACGCCCAATCTCGCCACGCACCGCGATCTGAATTCGCTCGAAGACCTTCACGGGCGCTTCAGCGTGAAGGGTGACATCACCGACACGCTCGAATTCATCGGCAGCGTCGAGAGCCAGAGCCAGCGCAGCTACGACGCGGCCTTCCAGCGGGATCAGGATTTCCGCGCCGGCCGCGCTCGTGTCGATATCCTCGACCCCTTCCACGGCACACTCGACACGACGACGGCCCGCACCCAATTCACCCTGAAGCGCGAGAACGGCGACCGGATCGTCTCGATCACGGGCTTCCAGGACAGAAACAACGAGTATCGCGGCAACACCTTTCCCCGCGGCTACTTCGCGCCGCTGGAGGCGCAGTATCAAGCCTTCGGAATCGCCGGGTTTCGCTACCGTACCGACAATCCGTTCCGCGGCAGCTACCAGCAGTTCTCGCAGGAATACCGCTACATCTCCGATGCCGACGACCGGTTCAAATGGCTGGCCGGCGCCTATGTGGAGCACAGCAAGGGCTCGAGCACCTACGGCCTCAAGAGCACGTTCTCACCCGGTGGCTTCCTCACGGGCGACAGCGTGAGCCTGGCGTCGAAAGCCGACATCGCGACGACCGCCGTCGCGGGCTTCGTCGACGGGTCCTATGCCCTGACCGAACGTCTCAAGCTCTTCGCCGGCGCCCGGGTCGGACATGACTGGAAGGACATCGATTATCGCTTCAGCGTCGACAACCCGTCCTTCGCAGCCCTCGGATTCACCGCCGCCTTCGCGTCCTCGTTCCGCAATACCCTGTCGGAGGCCTACGTGACCCCGCGGGCGGGACTCCAATTCGCGCTGAATCCGGAGGTGAACATCTATGCGAGCGTCAGCCGGGGCTACAAATCCGGCGGATTCAACTCGGCATTCGTCAGTGTGGGTGACGACCGACCATACAAGTCCGAGTCTCTGATGACCTACGAGGCCGGATGGAAGGCGCAGCTTCTCGACAACCGGCTGTCCATCGACGGAGCCGTCTTCTTCAACGATTGGAGCGACCAGCAGGTCCAGGTCAACAACATCGCGACCCAGTCGACCCCGATCCAGAATGCCCTCAGCAGCCAATCCTATGGTGCCGAGGCCGAGGGCCGGTTCCGTATCGACGAGCATTGGTCGGTCCGCGCCGGCGTGGGCTACGTCGATGCGACCTACGAAGATTTCAAGAATGCCATCGCCACCGGGCGCTCGGTCGCGATCGACGCAAGCGGCAACCAGCAGCAATACGTTTCGAAATATAACGGCTCCATCGGCGGAAGCTATGCATGGAAGACAGGTTACGACAATCTGACCGGGACCATCGATGTATGGTACAATGCAAAATCGGGTTTCTACTTCGATGCGGAAAATACGCTGCGGCAACCGGGATACGGTTTGCTCAATGCGCGCATCTCGTTCGAGAACGAGCGTTATGCGCTGAGCCTGTTCGGCACGAATCTGACCGACACGCGCTATCGCAGCATTGCTCTCGACGTCGGCTTCGGTCCTTTGGTCGCCATCGCTCCCCCTCTCATGGTTGGCGGTTCGGTTCGGCTCAAATTCTGACACCGGGATAGGCCCAGGCAGCCAATGCGACGCGCCGCCGAGACATCGTATTCTGACGGGAAAACGGAATGACCGAAGGACGACGCTCCTCCGTGCCGACCGAAGACGATCTGGGTCAAAGCTTCGATGCGCCGCCGGTCGTCGTGCTCGACCTGCCGCCACCGGGCACCCCCGACCGGCTGCGCTCGCAGCATGATGCGCTCGACCGTCTCATCCAAGACAAGAGGGCGTTCGCGATCGTCACGACCGCCTCAGGCGGAGACGAGACCGCGGAGGAACGCGCGGCCCAGGCCGCATGGCTCAAGGTGCATCTCCATGAGTTTGCCCAGGTCTGCCGCGCGTACTTCATCGTTGAACCCGATGTTTCACGGCGTGCTGTGCTTCGACAGCAAGCAGACAAGCTCTCGAAGGCGTTTCCAATCCCGATGTATTTCGCAGAGTCGAAGGACCATGCCGTTGCTCAAGCATATAAATTCATGACAAGCCGGTGAGCGCGAATTGTACTCCATCGACGTATATTGGCCTGCCACCTGAAAAGTGGTCCTCCCTGAAGTATGGCTTCGCACCGTGTGGAGGATGTCATCATGGGGCGGAGGAATCATACGGCTGAAGAAATTGTCGCTAAGAGTGCCTCACAAAATTCCCGACCACGGTCGGTTCTCGCTCCGCGCACGACAGCGCAGCGGGAGTTTTTTGAGAGACACTCAGCTGCGCCAGGTCGATGTCTTGGTCTCGCAAGGCCGCAAGGTCGCTGAAGCAATTCGGTCCAGCGAGGTGACGGACGCCACGTATTATCGCTGGCGCTCCGAGTACGGCGGCCTGAAAGGGCGATCAGGTCAGGCGGCTGAAGTCCCTGGAGACCGAGAACCAACGACTTCGTCGGGCAATCGCCGACCTGACCCTGGAGACGCTCATTCTCACGGAGGCGGCTTCGGGACCCAAAGGGCAGCGCCAGCAAAACTTCTGAGCCCGGCTCGCCGCCAGGCTTGTGTCGACTACGTCGTTGCCGAGCGCGGCGTGTCGGAACGCTTCGCCTGCCGTGTCCTGGGCCGGCATCGTTCGACGCAGCGCAGGACTGCCGTCGCGGTCGAGGTCGCACCGACGACCGCCATCGTCGCCCTCGCTCTGGCAGTATGAACGCTACGGCTACCGTCGGATCACGGCCTTACAACAGCATCCGTCCGCACTCCTCGCTCGGATACCAGCCACCTGCGCCGGAGGTCGTCATCTGGCCAACGGAACCGAGCGGATCAGCGCCGCTCGCTCACCCCGCCATCGTCACGCGACCGACGATGCCCTAACTTCGAACTTCGGCCACCGCATGGGGGCAGGCCACATTGGCGCGATCCGCCTGGACGCACCGAAAGGTAGAGATTGCCACCGTCGCTGTGCAAGCCGAGGGGTCGCGTCGCGATCTGCTTGGCAGTCAACTTGTTGATGGTGGGCACGGTCCGGCCCCTGCACGACAGTGCCCAAGCACGACGTGTGCCCTTGGCAGTCCTGGCGCACCCCGATGCGACCACGTCAGTGCGGAATATGGTGTCAGCTCAACGGGTTCGACAACCCGGAAAACCACGGACGACCTTGCAGCTCTGATATCTGGCGGAAGGGGTGACCGCCCTATCGATATACAGCATTAGCCGACACGGTACGATTAGCATTGACATATCAATGCTTTAGCCTTTCACCAATATCCTAGCTTGTCCATTGCTATCCGCCTATACCCCACATAAAGTGTGGTCGAAAATGTGGGTGCCATGAGTTCGACGGACACTACAGGAAAGCGAAAAGGCCGCCATCCTGAAAGGGCGCTCACCGCCTTGCAGGTTCGGGCGCTTAAGGCTCCAGGCAGGTACGCAGATGGCCATGGCCTCTACCTTGTTGTCGAGCCATCCGGCTCAAAACGATGGCTCTTGCGGATCGTTATCCAGGGCACCCGGCGCGATATCGGGTTAGGCGGGGCCAGCCTTGTCACGCTGGCCGAAGCCCGCGAAAAGGCGTTCGCTTATCGCAAAACGGCTCGGGACGGCGGCGACCCCCTCGCCGAACGGCGCAAGCCTGTCGAGACGATCCCAACCTTTGCCGAAGCGGTCATTCGGGTTTTCGATGACAACAAACCCTCTTGGAACAACGCGAAGCACGCCGCTCAGTGGAAGACCACGCTCGAAACCTACGCGAATCCCTTTTTCGGCAGCCGACGGGTCGATCAGGTTGAAACTCCTGACGTGCTTCGCGCCCTTTCACCGATTTGGCTAACGAAGCCCGAGACGGCGCGGCGGGTCCGCCAGCGCATAGGCACCGTGCTCGATTGGGCCAAGGCCGCCGGTTATCGCAGCGGCGACAATCCGATTGACGGGGTTAGCCGTGGGCTGCCGAAGCAAGGTGAGCGCGAGGAGCATCATGCGGCGCTGCCCTATGCTGAGGTTCCCGCCTTTGTCGCTCGCCTACGAGAGTCGAGCGAGCAAGGGGAAATTGCACGATTGGCCTTCGAGTTTTTGATTCTGACGGCGGCTCGGACCAGTGAGGTGCTCGGTGCCGCGTGGTCCGAGGTCAACGACGGCGAGGCACTGTGGACGGTGCCGCCAACCCGCATGAAAGCGGGACGCGAGCACCGGGTTCCACTCAGCAGTCGGGCGGTTGAGGTGCTGGCACGGTCGAAAGCCCTGGGCAGCGGCAGTGCCCTCATCTTCCCGGGTCGTTCGGGCACCAAGCCGCTATCGAACATGGTTTTTCTAATGGCGCTACGCCGGATGGCAGTGCCGATCACGGCCCATGGTTTCCGGTCGTCATTTCGCGACTGGGCAGCTGAGGCAACGAACCTGCCTCGCGAGGTCGCTGAGATGGCACTCGCCCATGCCGTGGAGAACCGGGTCGAGGCGGCCTACCGGCGAGGTGATCTGCTGGCTAAGCGGCGCGAGATGATGGAAGCTTGGGCGGCATACATAGCTGGCGCTACGATTTCTCATGACCAACAAAAAACAGCTTAGCGATGCGTTCCCTGAGCTACAGCCGAATTTAGGCCTCAAGCTCTTTCGCGATAGGGCCGCGGAAAAGGCGAGCACGCGCCGGGCTTACTTTGTTCTTCGAGGTTTTGTCAGCTATGAAAACTCTGCGGCTACCCAGGATAAATGGCGAGATAATCGACAGCTGACCCTGCAAGGTTTATGTCATACATCGGCTCGCTATTGGTCTGAAAAGGAGCATGATGACAGGGCAACTGCCGGCTCCATCAAAGCTGAGCTTGGCAAGCTCAAAGCTCATGCAGATGCCCTGGTCCAAGGGATGGAAAGCCTCTCGCCCGTTGCCCGAAGAGGGCTTAGCGGCAAAATTGTCAGTGAGATACTGAAGCGGCCATTATCCCCGCGATCATTCAATGATGCCTTACTTGCGGCAAAAGACATTCAAACGAGTATCGATCTACTCGTCAGTCGCAAAGCATCAAAACGAACGCAAGCATCAATACGCAATGCTTGCGGCGGCATCGTCAGTGTTCGGGAGCGGCTTACAAACAAACCTTTCTTGCGCAGTTATGGGGAAACGGAACGTGGTGCAAACAGCAAGTTTACAGCCGGAAAAAACGAGTTTGCCTCCCTCGATGCCTTGTTTGTTCAGGCGGCAATGCAAGCCATTGATCCTACGTTGGAGTTACCTCCAATCAAAACGGGCCTGAGGGCGTGGTTCGCGTGGGAGAAGGAACAAGCAGAAGGGCGCGGCGAGGGCAAGGAGCGGCTATAACGCTGAACGAAGACACAATGAGCCATCAAAATCATGCTCAATCGTGTCCTAGGATTCGCTCGCAAACCGTCATGTGCGGTGATTGATGTCCGACCCTGTCCAATAAGCTGGAGGGTCCGATGGATCACAACGCCAAGCCCGAAAACCCCAAGCCCCAAGGTTTCTTACCCAACGGCTACGTTGTTTACGAGCCGCCGAAGGTCGCGACGGCACCGTTGAAGACCGTGAAGGCGGGCTCCGCCCCGCACAAGCCGGTGAAGCCGAAGTCCAAGCCCGAGCCCATTGCGTTCCCGGCCGAGGGCTACGCCACCTACAAGCAGGTGCAGGCGAGGCTGCAAATCAGCAACAGCACGATGCACTCCTGGTTGAAGCAGAAGAAGAACCAGTTGCCGATGCCTGTCCGCATCGGCCCGCGAGCGATGCGGTTCAGCGTTCAGGACATCCTCGACTACGAGCGCGCGGCCCGCGAGGCCACCAAGGTGGCGGCGGAGTAGTCCGCCTTACGGCAGGTAAACCTGCACCGCACAAGTAACATCGAGCACGCTGGCAACCCGAAACCTGCCAGCAGCTCTACCCCCACTCCCCCTGAAACCACCCGCACCCAAAGCAACCGGCCTCCCGGCCGGCAGGGCAGCTTTTGCCAAGGATCCCGCATGCCTGAACCCAACTACCTTACGGCTCGGCACCAGAACCGACGGCGACTGATCGGCCGGCTGAAGAACGGCAGCGACGCTGAGCGCCAGCTCGCTGCGAGCCTCGTTGCCTGCACCGAAGCCGATCCCTGCCTGAGCGGTGCCTGCACCGAGTGCGGCGGCCGTCTCCAACTCGCTGCCCTGGATCTGGCTGACCGATTCGTTCGCGGGCCCGCACGGGCAATGCGCGGCCGGATGACCATGATCACGGTGGTGCCCAGCTGGGGCTGCGTCCTGCCGGGTGAGCTGGATGTGGCCGTTTGTCGGCGGGTTCTGGCTGAAGTGGGGGCTGCCGCTGTGGCCAGCGGCATCACCCCCAGCATTTTCAGCCTCGACATCTCCTTAAATGAGGATCTGACCGGCAAGGGTCCCCCGCCGCACTGGTGCGTGCACGCGGCCGGGCTCGCCGTCGATTGGTTCTCCCAGGCTCAGCAAGCGCCCTTTCGCTTTGCGTTCCCGCGATCCGATTGGGTGAAGCGACCGGTCTGGTTTGAACCTATCGATGCCAGCGGGGTCGCCGAGCGCTACGCGCTCAAGCCCGACCGCGGCCGGCGGGTGACCCACTGGGACGAGCACCGGCTGAACGCCAGCGGCGGTCCCAGCACCAAAACCACTCCCCGTGGGTTGCGGGCGGTTCAGGCCGATGAGCTGGCCATGGTTGAGCATCAGCTCGGCTTGGCTGGCCGGGTCATCGGGTGCGGAATCGATGACGATGCCGTCGAGCGGGCTCTGGGTGGCTTCAACTGGGTGAGAGACGGGCCCTAGGGGCGGTTAGGCGGGAGGGGGAACTGCAACCCCCGTCCGCCCTGCCACGGCGCCGTCTTCCATGGCGTGCCCGGCGCCTACCCCACCCTGTCAGCGAAAAGCCCGTGCATCCCGTGCATCCCGTGCGTGAGCTGACCCGACAACATCGAAAATCAGTCCGACCACCAGATCGAAGGACCCATCATGTCAACCGACAACCCCACGACCACCGCGGGCATCCGCAAAATCAATCAGCTTTACGACGAGGGCGAACAGGCCTGGTACGACATCTACGAGGCGCCGGGCATCGAGGGGGCGGTCATACAGGCCACTGTTCCCCGTCAGGAGCAGAGTGTTGCAGCGGTCGCTCGCTACTTGCTTGCGAAGGGCGCGCAGCGACCCTCGACCACCGAGCGTCAGGGTATCATCGCATTCGCCATCGCGGCCGATGCCCCCATCGTTCGTCGAGCCGCTCGCAACGGCTGGCGGGACGCCAGCACGTTCGTGACACACCGTTCCGTTGTGTCAGGGCGCGACGACGCCGAAGCGATTTTGCCGCCGACCGGAGCTTACGCTGGGAGCACCGGTCACATGCAGGATCGCGGTGACCTCGACGGGTGGCGAGCACTGATCAAGATCGCGCGCTTCTCGACGGCAATGATGATCGCACTGGCCGCCATCTTCGCAGCGCCGCTCCTCAAGATCGCGCTGCGCCCGAACTTTGGGCTTGTGCTTTTCGGCCCCAGCCGTTCGGGGAAATCCACGGCTCAGCTCGCTGGTGCATCAGCCTTAGGCTATGGGCAGGAAGAGGATCTGCCCAGTCTGAATGCCACGGTCAGCGGTCTTCTGTCGGTTGCGGTCGCTTTCAATGACCACGCGATCCCGATCAACGAGATCGGCACCGCACGAGGTGGAAAGAACAATGTCTATGAGGTGGTTCGCGAGACGACTTATGGGCTGATGAACGGGCAGGACATCATCCGTCACCCGAGTTGGGCCGGTAGTGATGGTGGGGCGACGGCAACCTTCCAGGTTCTGCCACTTATGTCCTCCGAGCACTCGCCCGACGCTTGGGCGGCGCGGAAGGGCGAGACCCGCGATGAGGGGGAGACGGCTCGGCTCATTGGCGTCCCGGTGCTCTTCAACGGATCCCAAACCATCTTCGATTTGGCGCCCAAGACCCTCACTGGGTCGAATCTCGCCGCCTGGGAAAAGAAGCAGTTTCAGCTTTTGCGGGAGGGCCTGCCTAACTTCCGCGGCCTTGCCTTCAGCACCTATACCCAATGGCTCGCTAGACAACACAAGGCTGTCGAAGAGGTGGTTCGAATTCTGGTGGCGAACTTCGAAGTGGCCGTAGCGCGGCCAACGATGTCACCGGTTGAACGTGATATCGTGGCGAAGTTTGGCGTCCTTTATGCGGGCGGCCTTTTGGCAATCGCTGCGGGTGTTCTTCCACTGGACATGAAACGACTCGGCGCGGCTTTGAAGCGGGCATGTTTGGCGGCGCTTGCGGAGATCCCCAATCCGCAAGCTGAGCTCATTGCCGACCTGAAGGCCTTGAAGGCCAAGCTTAGTGGCGCCAGCGTTTTGGATACCGAGACGTGCACTCGCAAGCAGTTGCGACTCATGCACAACGCGGATGGCTTTCGCCAGATCAAGAATGAAGGTCTCGAGTTCGTGGTTCGATCCGAGGTTTTCACGCGGTGGTTTCGGTCGGAATTGCGGAGGCAACGGGTCCTCGAATGGCTCGACGCTGAGGGGTTCTTGAACCACGGCCGGGACCGGACCACTGGCCGCTCGATTGAGTGGGCTCAGCGTCAGGTGACTTGGCCTGATACCTCCCGCAAGCGTTCGATCAGCGTCTACCTGCCCGGCGGCTTCGCTGATTTGGAGCGGGCGTTCTAAGCCTTATCTAAGACTGATTACGGACCCCCGGCGCCGTAAGCGGCGCCGGGGGTATTTTTGTATGTAAGCGCAACCCCGCCGCGGCAGTCGCTACTGCCCCGCGCGGCAGCCGCAGGGGTTAAGATCTTACATCGGCACCAAACACATAGCTTTTGGCAAAGATGGCCGACCTGAGCCAAATGTCATGCTCCCAAGGGTATGGCTCTGATGTGGGTGCCCGTTACCCTCGGGAATCGGTCGCATCGGCTTCTCCCAGTCGCGCGCTAGCTCACGGTCATGGATCGCATTTTCCCCATGACCCGTGCCGCCGGACTCGAACGCCTCGCTGCTTTCCTTGACGATGGAGCAGCCGAGTATGCCGGGTCCCGCAACTTCGACCTCGGACCCGAAGGGAGGTCCACGACCTCGGCTCTCTCACCCTACCTTCGTCGGCGCCTGATCACCGAAGCCGAGGTCGTTGCAGCGGCCATCTCTGCCTTCGGTGACGAGGGGGCCGAGCGGTTCGTCAGCGAGATATTCTGGCGGACCTATTTCAAGGGGCACCTGGAAACCCATCCCACCGCCTGGACGGACTATCTCGCACTGGCCGCCGAGGGCCACGAGCGGCTCGCTGCCGAACCGGGCCTGCGGCGGACCTACGCGGCTGCGATTGAGGGGCGGACCGGCATCGATTGCTTTGACGCCTGGTCGAGCGAACTCGTTGAGACAGGGTGGCTCCATAACCACGCGCGCATGTGGTTCGCCTCGATTTGGATCTTCACCCTGCGCCTGCCCTGGGCCCTCGGTGCTGACTTCTTCATGCGCCACCTCGTCGATGGAGATCCGGCCAGCAACACGTTGTCCTGGCGTTGGGTCGCTGGCTTGCACACCCGGGGCAAGCACTATGTCGCCCGCGCCGAGAACATCCGTCGCTACACCGATGGGCGCTTCGATCCGGTCGGCCTCGATGAGTACCCCGACGCCCTCGACGAGCCGATGCCGCCGCGAGAAGTGGCACTTCCGCCGGCCGGCGATGCCGAGCCGGAGGGCAAGGTTGCGCTCCTCCTGCACCTCGACGATCTGCACCCGGAAAGCCTGCCCCTCGGCGCCGCGCGGGTCGCCTGCGTCGGCGGCTTCGTTGCCCATGCGGACGGCGCGTCTGACCTGGTTAGGGCTGCGGACGAGGCTGCGATGGCCGATGCCCTGGTGCGAGCCGAAGCCTATTTCGGATGCCCGGCATCCCTGATCGAAAAGGACTGGTTCGGCGGCCTGCCGATTGTGACCGCATGGGCCCCGGTCGGACCATCGGCGATGGTGCTGCCACAGGGGTGTTTGCGCCTTCGCCGGGCCTGGGACGAACAGGCGTGGCCGTTGGCCACCGGCGGCTACTCCCGGCTGAGGAAAGCCATCCCTCGGCTCATATAACAGCGATCCGCAGATCGGTTGGCGGAGACGCGTGATAGAGTTCGCTTATGCAAACGGTAGTTGGTGTCTGCTATGTGCCTTTGCGCCCCGCTGCCCGTTTGGGCGTCTGGCTTCAGCCAAAAAATGGCGGGCCCGAAAGCCCGCCGATCCATTACCGTACGACGACAAAGTGAAGGACATACGCCCCACGCAGGTTCGGATCAGTTACTGTCGCAAACAGCCCTCTTCGTCGTTGGCGCGAGGGCGACACGCCATTCCTCCGGACAGCGGTCACTGCGCGGGAGAACAGTGCTTGCATCCGCCCCGACAGAGCGGATGCATCGAGTTGAGGTCGGTCAGTTCGGCAGCGTGAAGACCGTCAGCTGACCGCCGAGGTTGGTGTAGCTCGACAGGGCAGCGTAGCCACCCACCGCGCCGAGCCCGGCATTCGGGTCCGTGAGACCGGCTGCGAGGCCGATGCCGGCCCAGCCACCGACACCTGACAGGATGGCGAGGTGCTGCTTGCCCTTGTGGGTGTAGGTCATCACGTTGCCGATGATGCCGGAGGCCGTCTTGAACTTGTAGAGTTCCTTGCCGGTCTTCGCATCAACGGCCTTCAGGTAGCCTTCGAGGGTCCCATAGAACACCACGTCACCGGCGGTGGCGAGAGCACCCGACCATACCGAGAACTGCTCCTGGTTAGACCACTTGATCTGGCCCTTCAGGTTGTCCCAGGCAATGAAGTTACCCATGCCGCCGTGGCTGTTGGGAGCCGGGTACATCGAGACGGTTGCACCGACATAGGGCTGGCCCGGCGTGTAGCTCACCCGGAATGGCTCGTAGTCCATGCAGACATGGTTGGTGGGCACGTAGAACAGCTGGGTCTTCGGCGAGAATGCAGCGGGCTGCTGATCCTTGGTGCCGAGCGCGGCTGGGCAAACGCCCTTCGTATTGGTGTCCTCGCCGTTCTGGTCGGTGGAGAACTTGGCCTGGACGAGGGGGCGGCCATAGGTAGGCGACGCCTTGTCTAGGTCGATCTTCGAGGCCCAGTTCACCACCGGATCGAACTTCTCGGCCACCAATACCTCACCCGTGGCGCGGTCCAAGGTGTAAGCGAAGCCATTACGGTCGAAGTGGGTCAGGAGAGGGCGCTCCTTGCCGTCGATCTTCTGATCCGTGAGGATCATCTCGTTGATGCCGTCGTAGTCCCATTCGTCGTGGGGGGTCATTTGGTAGACCCACTTGGTCATGCCCGTATCGGGATTGCGAGCGAAGATCGCCATAGTCCACTTGTTGTCGCCCGGGCGCTGCTTCGGGTTCCAAGTCGA
The DNA here is from genome assembly GCF_008040005.1 of Methylobacterium sp. WL19. Lineage (NCBI taxonomy): Bacteria > Pseudomonadati > Pseudomonadota > Alphaproteobacteria > Hyphomicrobiales > Methylobacteriaceae > Methylobacterium > Methylobacterium sp. WL19. Next base: position 28,384 of record NZ_VRVC01000010.1, on the reverse strand, counting down.
GGGGTTGGCAGTGCCGTAATAGACGAGGTCGAGCTTCGGATCGTAAGAATACCAGCCCCAGGTCGCACCGCCGCCGGTCTTCCACTGATCGCCTTCCCAGGACTTCAGGGAGGAATCCTTACCAATCGGTTTGCCGAGCGACGTCGTCTTCGCCGGATCGACGATCATATCGTCATCGGATCCGACGCTGTAGCCGCGCCAGACGCGATTACCGGTCTTCGCATCGTAGGCGGTGATATGGCCGCGAATGCCGTACTCGGCACCGGAGATGCCGACGATGATCTTGTCCTTCACCGGCAGCACCGTGGCGGTGTTGGTCTCGCCGATTTTCGAATCCCCGTTTTTGACCGACCAGTTCACCTTGCCGGACTTGGCGTCCAATGAGACCAGGGTGGTGTCGGCCTGATGCAGGATGATGGCGCCATCCGCATAGGCCAGGCCGCGATAGACCGTGTCGCAGCACATGACCGGGATCACGGACGAATCCTGCCTCGGCTCGTACTTCCAGAGGATCTTGCCCTCGTTGTTGAGGTCGAGGGCATAGACGATATTGGGGAAGGGAGTGTGGACGAACATCATGTCACCGATGACGAGCGGTGAGCCCTCGTGGCCGCGCAGGACGCCGGTGGAGAAATTCCATGCGACCTGCAGGTTCTTAACGTTCCCGGCGTTGATCTGGTCGAGCTTCGAGTAGCGGGTGTTGGCGTAGTCGAGCGTCTGCAGCACCTGCTGGTTGGGGTCTTGGCTGCGCTTGAGCACGTCGTCATTGGCGAGCCCGGCGGTGGCACTCGCAACCGCGAGGCCCAAGCCGAGAAGGCAAGCATGTTTCATGGAATTCCTCCCGTCGCCGGCTGCCTTCTTCGACTGTCTCGCGGAGCAGCCCGACGACGGAAACGCTATTGGCCCGCCCGGTCCCCTGGTAGGGCAGGATCCCCGTCGGCAGTCGGGCATTTTGCCTGATCGTGACCTTGACCACTTGCCAGCATCCGGCAGTTGCGTCCCTCTCCCTCGCTGGATGCGGGGAACACCACGGCATGGGTCTGCTCATCGGATTGATCCTGCGCGTCCTGGGCGTAGTGATGCTTTGCTTGGCCTGTGCCACAGCCTGGGTCGTCGCCGAGGTGCACCAAGGCATCCGAGAGGAGACCGCGGCCTCCGCCGACAGGGTGGTCCGTGAAGCGCAGGAACTCGCCTGGCGGGAACTGACCTGGCGCGGCAGCGCCGGTCGCTCCGCCAAATATGCCTTTCCGGATTGGCGCAGCTCGCACACCCTGCGATTCATCAGCCCCGGGAACTGCGTCGCCCTGACATGGGAGGGCGAGGCCACGCTTCAGCAATGCAGTGGCTTGGAGACCGCGGGTAGGCCCGCTCCGGCGTGGTTCGAAACGTTGTATCGCGAGGCTTTCGGAGTGATCCCGCCGATCCGCCGCGCGGTGATCCTGAATCGTAGGGAAGCGGGGATCGTGGTCACTACGCCCGACCGGGGCGCGGCCGTGCGCCAGGTCTGGCGACAAGTGCGGGTGCTGATGGCCGCCGCCGCCGCCATGGCTGGCGGTATCGCTATCCTGGCCACCTTCGTGATCGGTGTCGCACTACAGCCGGCGCGGGTGATCACCCGTGGCCTCGGCAAGATGGAGAGGGGCGATCATTCCACCCGCCTGCCCCCGTTCCGAGCCGGGGAGTTCGACCGCATCGCGCGTGCCGTGAATGCCCTGAGCGAGCGTCTCCAGCGCACTACGGCCGAGCGGACGGCGCTGACCCGGCGCCTCTTTGCCGTTCAGGAAGAAGAGCGCCGTGCACTCGCACGTGAGCTTCATGATGAGTTCGGACAATGTCTGACCGCCACGGGAGCCCTGGCGAGCGCAATCGAAGCCGAGGCTGGCGAACGTTCGGAGTTGCGTGACGACGCCCGCTCGATCAGCCGGATCACCCGTCATATGATGGGCACGCTGAAAGGGGCGCTGGCACGCCTGCGGCCCCCCGACCTCGACGAGTTCGGCTTGGAACACAGCCTCCGCCGCCTCGTCTCGACATGGGAGGGACGAAGCGCGAAGCCCGCCGCTTTCAGCCTGAGCTTCGCCGGTGACTTCTCGACATTGAGCGCACCGGTTGCGCTCAGCATCTACCGGATCGTGCAGGAGTGCCTTACCAATGCAGTTCGTCACGGAAAGCCGACTCAGGTGAATGTGAGCCTTGTTCGGACGCCGGACATGGTGACGCTCGGCATCGTGGATGACGGCGGTGGCGACGCGGCGCTGGTGGAGACCGGCAGCGGCCACGGCGTTCTCGGCATTCGCGAGCGGATCGGGGCTCTCGGCGGAACTCTGGCCATCGTCCCCGCCCAAGGCGGCGTACGGATCGAAGCGACGATTCCATGTCCGTCGGAGGCCGATCATTCAAGCCCACGGAACGATAGGAAGATCCCTCCCGAAATGAAGCTGGAAGGGCTGGCCGCATGAGCGAGACCGGCATCCTCCTCGTCGATGACCATCCTGTCGTTCGGGAAGGGTATCGTCGTCTACTGGAGCGTCAACCTGGATACCGTGTCGTGGCCGAGGCGGAGACCGCATCCGACGCCTACCGGGCATATAAGGCCATGAAACCGACATTGGTGATCATGGATCTGTCGCTGCCGGGGCCTAGCGGCCTGGAGGGGGTCCGTCACATCAGGCAATGGGACTCGCGCGCCCGCATCCTGGTGTTCACCATGCATCAGGGGGCGGCCTACGCCCTGAAGGCCTTCGAGGCGGGAGCCTCGGGTTACGTCACCAAAAGCAGCGCCCCCGAGGAACTGGTTAGATCGGTGGCCATCGTGGCACGCGGCGGACAGGCAGTCAGCGCCGATATCGCACAGGAGCTTGCAGCGGAACGTCTCAGCGGCAAGCGCTCGCCGCTCGACGAGCTCGGCCCCCGGGAAGTCGAGGTGCTTCAACTCGTGGCATCCGGCATGGCCACGGAGGCCATCGCCAAGGCACTCAACCTGAGCCCCAAAACCATTCAGAACTACCACTATGGCATCAAGGCGAAGCTGGGTGCCCGCAATGACGCGCATCTCGTCTGGCTGGCAATTGCCGCGGGCCTCATCCGACCGAGTGGATTACCCGACAAAGCCTGACGCACAAGCAGAACGACAAGAGTTTGCTCGTTGCTGCCACTGCTTCGCTATTATCAAAGAGACACGGCCGTACAACTCATAGGCAGCTGCGCCAGCTGAAAACAAACCTAAGCTTGACATTAGGACGATAATCTTATAATGTGAGGTTAGCTGCGGGCTGTTTCGCAGCTAACCGGATGCCCCCGATGCCCCTGCTGTTGCGACGCCTGCCACTACCCGAGCCTCACCGACAGCAGGCGGGTGCATCCTCCCCCTCACACTCAACGCAAGGCGGCCTCCGGGCCGCCTTCGTCGTTTCTGGAGCTGTTTGATGACCCTGGAAACCGCAACCAGCACACCCACCGCCGTGCCCCCCGGCTTGATCCTGTTCGGCCGCGACGAACGGCACCGCCCACACGCCTCACGATTTGCCGCCGGGGAGAAGGCCGAGGCCGAGCGCGCCGCCGACCTGATGGGCATGCATGTGCTCGAGATCAGCAATGACACCCACCACAGCCTCGCCGCCGGCCTGCCGCTGGGGCGCCTGTTCGGGAGTGGCAAAGCCTTCGTACCGTTCGTCAAAGCCGAGGTGTTCGACCAGCTCGTCGCGGCGGCGGGCCTGCCCGATATTGCCGTGCCCGTCAGGGCCTCGGCCAAGGCCACTGGCGCCCCTCCGGCGTCGGGGGGCGGGGCAAGTGGCGCTGCGGGCGCCGGAGGCCCTGGCGGCCGCTTCAAGGCGCCCGCCGATTGGCCCGACATCGAACGAGGCTGCCTCGTGCTGGCCTGCGCCGGCCCGTCGGAGGGCTGGTTCGAGGCGATCATCATGTACACGAAGGCCGACGACGCCTTCGAGCTTCAGTGGCGCGACTGGCCCGACGATCCGCTGATCACCCGGCATCGCAGCGAGCTTGGCTTGCTCCCGCCCGTTGCGGTTCAGGGCGCAAAGCCAGGGGCATGAGTCGGCTTGCCCCTAACAGCGTCGAGGCGGATCCCGCCTCGACCACCCGCACCGACCGGGTGCGTGGCCTCAACGATGCCTTCCGCCGGAGCTTTGCCGGCGGCCATGTGATGCTGTCGCGCGGGATCGCCACCCTGCCAGAGGAGCACCGGCGCGAGGCCGAGGTGGCGGTGAAATCGTTCGCGGCATTCGGTGCGAACGACGATCCGTATGGCGAGCATGATTTCGGCGCCTTCGATCTCGCTGGACACCGGTGCTTTTGGAAGATCGACACCTACGACCGCGCCATGGTCGGGCACTCGCCTGACCCGGCCGACCCGGCGGTGACGGTGCGCATCCTCACCATCATGCTCGCTGAGGAGTACTGATGATGGTTCGTCAGCGCTCAGGCTTTTCGTGGCGGGACTGTTCCGGCTGCTTTGGGCCGGCGCCCAGCGCGAAGGGGGGCAGGCTGAAGTGCCCCCTGGTCCGGTTCGGTCAGCAGGGCAGCAACCGACACCTTCAGCACCTGCGCCACGGCCTCCAAGGTCGCAATCGTCACGTTTTCCGAACCACGCTCGACCCGCCCGATATAGGCGCGGTCAATCCCAGCCGCGAGCGCGAGACGCTCCTGTGACAAGCCCTGCGAGACGCGTAGCTCGCGTAGGTTCCAGCCGATGATCGCTCGAGCGTCCATGATGACGCGACAAGGCCAGATCAGCGGCTTGACAATCGACGGACTGACAGTCCCTTATTTAAGCGCAACCACTGCGCGTGACCCGGCTACGCTGTGCCCTTCGAAACCCGGCCGTCCGCTACCCATCGCGTGGATCAGCCGATCCACCAGCCCCTTCAGAAAGCAGGACAAATGAACTCGTACCTTAGTGCGATGCGGAGCTTTCGCGACTTCACCGGCCGCACCTCGCGCGGCGACTACTGGCGCTTCATTCTCGTGTACCTCGGCATCGCGGTCATCGCCCTGATGCTCGATGCGGCCTTCGCCACGGGCAACAAGGATGGCGGCCTGTTCATCGGCCTTGTTCACCTGATCCACCTCGTGCCCCAGGTGGCCGCCGGCATTCGGCGGATGCACGACACCGACCATTCGGGCTGGTGGTTGTTACTCAGCCCCGTCGCGCTGGTCTTCGCCTGCTTTGCCGGGACGCCGGGGCCGAACCGGTTCGGTCCGCCGCCGGAAGCCGGTGCCGTGCCCCCCTCAATTGGCGCTGCCCCCTCAGGCCCTGTGCCGGCTCAACCCCTCGCGCAGCCACAGCGTGACGTGATCGCCGAGATCGAGCGGCTGGCGCAGCTTCGCGCCGGCGGCAGCCTGTCGGAGGCCGAGTTCGAGGTGATGAAGGCGCGAGCCCTGTCGCAGGCGCGCGGCGCGTGAACGACGACACCGCATGGGTGCTGGTCGCGATCACCGTTTGCGTGGCCGTCTACGGCCTGCCGTCGATCATCGCGTTCCATCGGCACCATCCTAACCGCTGGGTCATCCTGGCGGTCAATGCCCTGTTCGGTGGGACGCTCGTGGGCTGGGTCGTGGCGTTGGTCTGGGCGCTGCACGCGGTGCATCGGCCTGATCAGACTGGCGCTTCGCAGGGCGGCGAGTCGGGGCTGAATCTGTTCGTCAACGACACCCGGCGGGTCGCCCTCGTGGCGGCCCCTCAGGGGGACGGGGGCGGACACGCGAGTGCGCCCCTGTCACCCGCCGATGCGGTGCGAGAGCTCGAACGTCTCGCAGATCTACGTACCGCCGGCCACATCGACGACACCGAACACCGCGCCCTGAAAAGCGCGGTGCTTCGCGGACTGTAGCCCACCCGGCAAACTCGTTGGCCGCCCCCTTTCCAATACGAGATGAGTAGGACAGTTGAATCATGCGCCGTCACACCACCGCTGCGCTCACGTCCATCGTCGTGCTGGCCGCCGCGATGTCCGCCGTTTCGGCAGAGCAAATCCCGTCACCCGAAAATGGATCGCCCGGAGCCGCATCGTGCCCGCCGTTCCTGCGAACCGCGCGGGCGGGTCGGGTCGCGGATCGCACGGCTGACCGGTTCGAACGGCAGCAATCACAATGGAATTCATCGGGCGCGCTCGACTATTTGCGCGATCAGCTTGTCAGCAGCTTGAGGCCGGAACTGACCTCGCCAGCCGACACGGCAGCGATCCGCACGCTCCCACGGGCAACCGTCGATGCCTGTTTTCCGCGCCTTGGAGCGGTGTTGGCGAACCTGACGCAGAGCAGGCCGAGAGCCGCAAGCGGAACGCCGAAGAGCAGCAGGCCTCGAACGACGCCGTTCGGCAAGTCTACGACGAGTATCATCAGGCCAATCGGAAGGCGCGCGAAGCCGAGATGAAAGAGCGTGCTGAGGCTGCGTCTCAGGAACCGAGCGGGGCCGATATCATGCGGCTCATGCGCGAGAATCAGGCCGAGCAGCAACGCGTCATTGAGGCGGCTATTGCAGAAGCCGCCAAGCCCACGACGATGATGCTGAACGCCTACCGCAACTACCTCGCCGCCCGGCAGTGCTTCGATAGCCGTGTCGGCTTCGCTGTCGTCTATCTCACGCCCCAGCAGATGGAGGAGGCGAAAGCGCAGGTGAAGGGCATCGAAGCGGCGCTCCTGCAGAAGGAGCCCAGCCTCGCCACCGACGAACGCTGGGAGACTGCCAATCGCGAGGAGGCTGCAGCGAACGACAACATCGCCGAGTTGGTCTACACCGGTCGTGGCAACGTCAAGGAGCGGACCTACACCGAACAGGGGCGCCGTTTCTGCGCGATAGCCGTGGGCTGGTTGCGCGAGCGATACGGCGATCTCTACCCCGACAGCCCCACCGTGAAAAAGGACTTCTGATGCGCATCGCCTTGGTCGGAGACGGCGTCGGGGTGGTCGTGACGCACACCCTGCACAGGATGCACGGGGTCACTGTCATATCGGCTCGTGACAAGATCGCGCTTCTCTCGGTCGCTATGGCCGGGGCATTCCTTCCGACGCAGACTGCCAGGGCCGTCGAGTCAGTCGCTCCCGCTACGATGCCCCCAACTTGCGTAGCCGGGTCCGAATGACACCTGCCGGTAGCGACCTTTGCATGCCAACCTCGTACACGCGCCGACGATTGCGCAGGCCGGCCTTACCGCGGTCCAGGTTGGCACGTGTGAGAACGTGCCGGCCAATCGGTGGTTCGCCGTCGAAGCCACGACGGCTGCTCAGGCCACTGAAGGGGGATCGGCACCACAGCGATGTAGGTTCAATGCCGCTGAGGGCTCGAAAGTCACGCCCACGACTGAGCAGAGGGACCTTCCGGTGAAGATCAGGTGACTGGTACCGTATGGACCCGACCCAAAGTGGGCGCTGGGAAGGGCCGTCTCAGAGCTGGCGAACTGATGCTGATCGACCTGAAATTACCGAAAGCGGTCCGTCTGCTCTTTCGGGTAAGACCGTTACTTTGTTACCCCTAGCGCAAAATGTTTGGCACAAATTTAAGAAGCATTGAAGCCGACTTTTTGCTTACGGCGCCGTCAAAGCAGATCTAAACCCGTTTGTAATTGTCTGCTGAAGATCTTGATTGAAGTGAACATTTGCTGCAGATCTGGACGGACCTATATTAATCTGGCTACCAACTTGCTCCCCCGGACCCAACGTAAGTGTTAGAGTATGCGCCCGCGTTCTATTCGCAGACAGCAAAGGCAAGGCGCCACCAGTTGACAAGCTAACAAGCTTCACAGACGGATTAATCGAGCCTGATGTTATAGTAGTGAATTTTACACTATACGATAAAACATCCAATTTCGTCGAGATAGACTTCGGTACTAACTCGGTTGATGGAATTTTGCTTTGTGCATCTAGTGCGCCTTTCAGCCAATCTCTTATCCCCAATTTACCAGAGATCAGAAGCGACGACCCAGCACGGTTCAGATCCTCAAAGTTACCAGTGGTTTCATTGTATTCACTACAGCTAGTATCAAGCTCAGACGGTCGCTTTCTCAATTGATTAAGCGAATAATACGAGTAATAAATATCAATCCTGGTAGCCTGCGATGACAATTGCGCGGCCAATGGAATAGTTAATGACTGGGGAACTTTGCCGACGAACGGAGCTGCTCCGTATTTATAGTAGTCATTTGGCGATACAGAAGGATTGACCGACCCCGTTTCATCAACTTGCAAATTGATAGTCATTTGAGCACCCCAGTTCGCGGGAAGCTTGTATATAATACGCCCACTACGGAACGTTAGTTCCGGATCAAGCTCCCTGACTGCTGTAGTCAGTTCGCAATAGATGCTTTTTTTAATTCGATAAACGAGCTGGTCACTCACAGCGGCGGGCTCCCAGGCTTCGTTGAGAGCGGGAACAACGGTGCCGCATGCAGATAATACTACAATAAGAGTGGAATAAAATCCAATAGTAATGCATATTTTATGCCCCATTGTTTTATCCCCCAAACGCTGATGCAATAAGAGTTATCTGCCAACTAAAGTATTAGTAGTCTTTTCGATATCACTCAAAACTTTTTTCAACTCTTCTGGCGAAACTGGGGCTGTCGAGCTCACACTAACCTGCCCATCAGGCGTGGTTACGGTGAGAATTCTATTACGGAAGGTATTAAGACACTGCTTAGGATTGTCACCATGACAGTGACCGCCAGCTTTCTCACAGCGCTCGCAGAATGATTCTGCGCCTTGCGAAACAGCCGGCGCAACATTTAAAATAGAAGCAATGATGAATACGCATCCGAACAAGTTTCGCTGATCCGTCATTTCAGGCTCCATTAGTTGGAAATTTGATATCGAGATGTCCATCCAGATGTCAATAATTGGATATTGCAGAGCCCAGGGATATTCTCTATATTCCAGGCTGCGTGTTAATTATGGCACAGATGCGATGATTTGGTCCTGTGGATTGTCATTTAATATTCTGAAGTCAATAAAAGCACAGTGAACTTGAATCGACAATCGTGGCACAATCGGGGCGATCTTGGAACATTAAATGACCGCAAAAATTGTATTCTGAAAAAGAAAGAAACGCTTGCTATGAAGTTACGCATGCTTTCCGTCGCTGCGCAGATTATGATTATATTGTCGTTATGCCACGTCGCAGCGGTGGCGCAAAATGGACCTTCAATTTATGCGCAATATGCATCAGGCGTTTTGCTTATAAAGGTTTATGGTATAAAATATGATGGTTCTATAGAAGGCTCAACAGGAACTGGCTTCTTTATTGGAACCGAGGGGGATATTTTAACCGCAGGCCATGTTATCTTGGATAGATCCAAATATAAAGACCTGATTATCACCGCCCAAGCTGGGCCTAGTACAGCTGAGTCAAAAATAATATCCTTGTTGCTAATAAAGAAACATCCTATTCATGATGTGGCACTCCTTCGACCCTCTAATGTTATCAGTGGCGCCACGTCATTACCTCTCCGCAACGCAAAGCCTAATGTAGGAGAGGATTTATATGTTTTAGGCTACCCGTTGGGCTTGCCGAATACACATCTTATTGATGGAATTATTGGCAGTGTCGTAGGTGAAAATATAACGACGAATGCTTTAGTTGAAAAAGGTAATAGCGGAGGTCCAGTCGTTGATGCCAATGGTTGTGTAATGGGCATTGTCTATGGGGGTATCACTGCAACCGAGGAGGGGCCGGTCAATGGCATAAAATTCGCAATTGCGGCCTCAGAATTGAAAGATTTTTTACCAAACAATATATCTACTGGAAAGCGAGAAGATAAGTCCGAGAATGACGGATTAAAGATACATGTCACGGATGTTCTAAGTAGAGTACAAAATACGCATGATATTAGCTATACAACCAACTCATACTCTGACACTATCCCCGCTCGTGCTGGATATAAATTCGACAGTGTTGACTCGGTCGGACATGTCAGCCTTAATCCCCCTGAGTTGACATACCCAAAACCAATCATAAATCCGGATGGGAAAGCATTGTCTTTGAACTACAGCTTAGTGAGCGGCCCGTTTTATGATAGAAAGCGCGGATGGATCGAGATGACGATCAATTCAACACAAATTCGTATTGGCAAAAATGACGAAAAAGCTTTTGCTGGGAATTGTGAATAGCATATTAGAGCCGTACCCTGGCGGTTTGAATCGTTTGGGGTAGGTGTTTTGGATCGTGTGTGATTCACTGGACGGGCTTATGAGGGAGGATTGCCATGCCTTCAGCCCTGTCGGCCGATCTGCGCAAGCGTGTGGTTGCCGCGATTGAAGCGGGCGCATCGCGGCGTCACGCGGCCAAACGCTTCGGGGTCGGGGCAGCCAGTGCGATCCGATGGTGCGAGCGTTACCGGCAGGACGGGCAGATCGCGCCCAGGCCGATGGGCGGCGACCGCAACTCGCAGCGCCTGGAAGTGCAGGCGGCCCTGATCCTTCGGATCCACGAGGAGCATCCGCAATCCTTCCTGCGTGAACTCCGCGATGCTCTCTCGGAACGCGGCGTCCGGGCAAGCACGAGCAGCCTGTCACGCTTCTTCGCCCGGCATGGGATCACCCGTAAAAAGGGGCTGTTCACGCGGCCGAGCAGGAGCGGGCGGATGTGAAGGCTGCACGAGAGGACTGGTTCGAGCGTCAACCCGATTTCGATCCGGATCGCCTGGTCTTCCTCGACGAGATGGCCGCCACGACCAAGATGGCTCGCCGCTACGGATCGCGCTTCGCGTGGCCAGCGCTGCCGGATCGCCGTGCCTCACGGGCACTATCAAGACTACCACCATCACCGCCGCCCTGCGCGCTACGGGACTGATCGCCAAGACCGTCTTCGATGGAGCGACGAATGGCGTACGCTTCCGCGCCGACGTCACCGACACCCTGGTCCCCGTGCTCAGGCCCGGCGACACCTTCATTTTTGACAATCTGAACGCCCATAAGGTCGCCGGGGTGCGTGAGGCCATCGAGGCAGTCGGCGCGCGGGTTCTCTACCTCCCGCCCTACAGTCCCGAACCGAAGGACCGCGTAGCGACTTCAATCCCATCGAGACAGCGTCCCCCCTCTAGCAGACGCTCACTATAAGCCCTTGCCCTCAGTTGCGAGGTCGAACAGGGTGGTGGCGCCCACGATTTTGTCACTCCGTAGCCTGGGTCCGTACGGTGAGCTTGTTTCCATCCGGATCGCGAAGATATGCGACAAAGGACCCGTTCGGGCGCTCTGTGGGAGGGCTTTCGTTGGCGGTGCCACCATGCGCGGTGCCGGCCTGATGCCACGCCAGAACATGCTCGCGGCTCACTGCGGCTATACCGATGGTTCCGCCGTTGGCTGCGGTCGCTAGCTTGCCATCGATGGGTTTCGTGATCATCAGTCGCCCGCCCTCGTGGTCGTAGATCAGCCTGCCTCTGGGGTCCATCACGCCGGGCTTCCCTCCTAACGCGACGAATGTGGCATCGTAGAAGCTCCGAGCCCGATCCAGATCATTGCTGCCGATCATGACGTGGGTGAACATACCTTCTCTCCTTAGAGGGCAGCACGGGATAGCCGTGGGAGAGCGCGACGACGAGCCGTTGCCGATGGCATACCCGCATGTACCGGGCAACTCTCAACCGCTTATCAGCGACCCAGGAAATCGGCATAGCCTGATACAGCTGGGCGCTCAGGCTTCTCGTAGTACCCGATACACCTGCATACGAGAGCAGCCCAAGGCCACAGCGATTGCTGCGGCCCCGCTGCCTGCAGACGCCATGGCCTTGATCTGATCACGGTCCAGGCGGCGCTTGCCACCGGCATACACACCACTGCCTTTCGCGCGCTCGATGCCCTCGCGCTGGCGCTCTTTGATGAACCGGCGTTCCATCTGGGCGACCATGCCAAGCACCGTCAAAACGACGTGCCCCATTTCGCCGCGTGTTGAGACGTGTGGGTCGAGTACGGTGACATGCGCACCGCGCTGTTCAGCCTCGTGAATGAGGTTGAGAACGTCTCGAGTATCACGGCCAAGCCGGTCAAGGCGCGTGACCACGAGTTCGTCGCCGGGCCGAAGGAACTCAAGCACGGTCGCCAACTCAGCACGACCGCCACGGCTAACGCCTGAAACCTTCTCCGAGCGGATCACCGCGCAACCTTCGGCCCTCAGCCGGGCGACCTGCCCATCGAGATCCTGATCAAGCGTGCTGACGCGGGCGTAACCGATGCGGGCCATAGTTTGTAACCTCAAGCTTTAGGCCCAAGGCTACCTTGTCACAAATAGCCGGTGTCAACCCAGATGTTACGATGACCGGCGGCGGCTATGTTACGTCACAGCAGGGTATACCCTGATGTAACGAGCACCTATGAATGCCCCGCTTTAATGAGGCGAATCGCAATATGGTTCGCATTGGCCACGCGGCGCAAAGATTGTATGATCTTGCCAGAAGCGCGGCAGGCGACGCACATCGTAAGGCATATTAATTCATGACAAAGATAACCATACTACACTTCTCTGATATTCACTGGCACCCAAATAGTGAAAATGATATATCTATTGTCATAAATGCCATGCTGCGTGATATAGAGGACTTTAAAAGTAAAAATAAATCGATTGATATTGCTATATTTTCCGGAGATCTAGTTCAGTCCGGTACGGATATCAAGCATTTTGAAAAAGCTTTTGAACTAACACTCGCTCCCGTGATTAAGGCGGCAAAAGTGCCAAAGGAGAGACTTTTTATATGCGCTGGAAATCATGATATTGACCGAAATCAAGTTGTTAAATTTATGGAAAATGGCTTAAAAAGCTCACTGAAAGATCTCAATTCGACAAATCAATTCATCGACGAAACAAACAAGGGCAGCACCCCTAATAAAGTAGCTTTTGAACGCCTCAAAAATTTCAACTCATTCATGCGTACCAAGGTATACAAGCCCCCTAATGTTCTTTCCAATCTAATGGTTCAAGCATTCCGTTTTGATGTTTCAGGAGAAGAAGTTGGTATCGCTCTATACAATTCCGCATGGCGTTGCACCGGTGCAGCAAACGACGCAGATAGAAATAGCTTAATAATTGGAGAAAGAAATATTGACCAGGGGCTGAGCGCGCTGGAAGGGTGCGATATCAAAATCGCTGTTTTTCACCATCCGACAGATTGGCTTTCTGACTTTGATCAGTCATCGGTTCTTGGTAGGCTCTATTCGGAATTTGACTTAATCACCCACGGGCACATTCATAAGTCTCTTCCAGAACTTCGCCATACAACATCTGGATCTGCAATTATCAGCCAAGCTGGAAGCTTATATAACAGCCGAGAATATCCTAATAGCTACCAAATAATTGAAGTTGACACAGATTCATCGCAAGCCGTCATACACATGAGGACATTTTATGATTCACCTCGCCGAGCCTTTGACGCGGCGATCAACGTAAACGCATCTGGACAGTTGGTCTGCGATTTTTTTGCGCGAAAAAAAACATCACACAATGATGAGATCAGGCGATATTTACGTCAAGTTGGCTTATTGATAAGGGGCAAGGAGTCATCGCATCTGGATATAGGCGGCGCCCTATCTTCTCTAAATGCGGATGCTCGAACGACCTTTGTTTGTCCTCCGCTTAATACTCGGCGGCATTCTGCAGTTGCAGACAGCACTGAATCAACACGTTCAATAGTTGAAACCGAGTCAGAAGAGGTCGAGCTTGAAGACTTGCTTCGCAGTTCCGAAAACCTATTGATTGTTGCTCAAAGGGAGGGTGGGAAAACTAGTCTAGCAAATCACATAGCTGTTCTAGTGTCGGAGGGATTGTCCGATAAAGACCGCGTGCCAGTCATTGTAGGCTATCAATACCTCAACAAGGGCAGGCATGGCATCTATGAAGAATTCAATTCATATTACAAAAATAGCGATTTTAAAATGAATTGTTCAAATTTATTGGCTCAAGGAGATCTGCTCATACTTGTGGACGATGTGATCTTAGGAGACCAGCACGCTGAGAAAAAATTGCTCGAATCACTCGAATCATATCCAGGAACGCGCTTTATTTTATTAGCCGATAGTTCCAAGCTGCTGGGTGACCCCTCTCGCGAATCCCTATCAAACCTACTACGAATAATTTATGTCAAGTCGCTTCCTCGGCGGTCGATCCGCGAGATGACGCGCCGTTGGTGTTCAATTACTGGCACAAATGACGCAGAAACGAATGACTTTATCGTAAAGCAGTTGAAAGAAAATCAGCTTCCTCGCACTGGTTACATGATTTCTCTTCTAATTTGGGCCTACCAAAAACAAAAGAAGATGGAACGGATCAATGAAGCCTTCCTATTAAACGCTGTAATTGATAGTTTGCTTAATAAAGCTGATTTTACAAAGGCTTCAAGAAAGGAATTCGATCCGATTTCTGCTGAAATTACCTTGCAAGAAATTGCGGTTTTTCTTCGTGAGTCTAACAACATATCCTCAATGAACAGCTTGAACGAATTTGTGTTGAGTTTTTTTAAGAAAAAGGCTTTAGACTTTAATGCAATCGATGTAATAAATCAACTCATTACCTGTGGCGTATTGAATAAACGTGGCAATGACATACAATTTAAGTATAAATGCTTTCAAGAATATTTTATCGCTGTAAAACTACGTGACGATACAAATATGTGTGATCAAATCGTTGAACATCGTGCGGGTAATTACTCAAGAGAACTGTACCTCTTGAGTGGCCTCCGAAGGAAAAATTTCGATCTATTAATTCGGCTCAAAAACAGACTCGAAACCAATATTCCTAGTCGATTAAGTTCCATTTCTAGTGAGGAATTTTCGACAATTGCCAATCAGAACGTTTTTGATCCGTCATCGCATAAAAAACTTACGACGATTAAAACAAAAAAAATGTCTACGGATCAAGTCGATAACTTGCTTGATGCCGCTGAAAAAGAGATTGAGACGGAGGTCGCGTCTCCGAGCAAGCGTGAGATCGCCGCACAAAAGGCTGAACCGGGCGCTGCAACAGAAAAACCGAAAACGGATGTCCGTTCGATCTCAGAATTCATGAACGAATTAAGTCTTTTTGGCTCAATCATCAAAAATTCCGAGTTCGATGATGGAGATATTAAAGACGCGGCCCTTCACTTTTATATGGAACGAATGCTTCAATTCCAAGTTTTTATCTCACAACTTATGGCCGATTTAGTCTCGAAGTTTTTCAATGATACTTTTGGTGATTATACCGAATTAACGTCAACTACTTTATCCCAGACCGAGCGTGATGCGATTAAGGGCAAAATGCTCATCGTAATGCAAAAAGTGCTTGCAACAATCTCGACGCTAAAGATAACCGACGATTTAGCAACCGAGAAGTTAAAAGTTACCTATAGAGATTTTGTCGATAACCCGCTCAATTCATCTGTAGCTAGGCTGTTTATAGCCCTATTGATGTACGATATTAATCAAGAAGGCTGGGTGCAAAAACTGAAAGAAATGATTGATTTGAATGAAAGCTCATTTATGCTTGACCTTGTTACTGACAGGCTTTGGCATGATTTGTATACTCGGTACGAGCCTGATACCCGTCGAGCGCAGATTACAAGTGTGGTTGATCACCTCATGGGTAAGTTCGGTGATGTAAACTCTCGGAAGCGTACTAGCAGACAAGCCGTTGAGAAAGCAGCAACTCTCACTCAGGTGCGTGGCCGATTCTAATTCGTCTCTACAATGTCTCCTGATCCAGACCATTGTCATGCTGAGCGTGACCACGAAGAGGTAATATGCCGCCCGCTTCTCGTGGCGGGTGGCTACGCGGTGATATTCCTTGAGGTGTGAGATCAGCCGCTCGATTTTAGTTGCGCTACCGGTAAGCGACGGTGTCGGTGTTGGGCTGATGTGGTTGTTTTTTGCGGACCGGAATGGCCGGCTAGATCCTGCGCTGAAGAGGCGACGGGCGGGCTTGAGTAGCCCCAATGCCCGGCCGTCGGGCAGGGACACAGACGCGGGCGGCCTCGCCCTTTCCGCGGTACGGCTCCCTTGTCCATCAGCGTATCCAGGGCGAACTGCTTGTGGCTCTCGCCCGCCAACAGAACCTCCGCAATGGGTTTGCCGCCGCTTTCCAGGCGCAGGTAAAGCTTGGTCGAGAACCCACCCTGACAATGGCCCAGCGCTTCCCCGACGCCTTAGACCGTGCTCTTACCCACCGATAATGCCGGACCGGCGTTCGCCGGCTGCATGTTGGTGGGCGCGGACCACTGTGGCGTCAGCGAAGTGCAGGTCCCAAGTCAAGGTCGCCCCGGACATCGGCTTTCGCCTGCAGACACCACAGCACCCCTTCGAACACATCAGCTTGCCGCCAGCGGTAGAGCCGGTTCGACATGGTCCCAACCGGATCGTAGCGCGCCGGAAGATCGACCCGGGGCGCACCTGTACGCAGGATCTAGAGCATGCCGCTCAAGACTTGACGGTGATCCTCGGCAGGCCGGCCCGTATGTGGCTTTTGCGGAGGCAGTAGCGGGGCGATCTGCTCCCACTGCCCGTCGGTCAGTTCGTAGCGTTGCATGCCGAGCACATGGGTGTGGCAGGCACGGTAGCTCGATGTGGCTTCACCGTATGGTTCGCCCCGTGATCGGAACCTTACCACCGCGTTCCTCGAACTTCCCGTTTCCATCCGTCACTGCCGTTGGGTCCAGGTGCCCAGGGTTGAAATTTCCACCTCTGGGATCGGCCGCCCTTGTTGCCGAATGCGGTTCAGGGGCTACGAAATCTGGAACGACGAACAGCATCGGGCCAAACGATACGGGCGCTGGGTTTTAGCCGGGAGCCGCCGGTAGCGGCCCCTCGACTGGGGACAAAAGTCGCTCCGGCACGTCTAACAGCACGGGGGCTAATGATGATGGCTTCAGGTCGTTACCGGGCGCCTTAGGTAGACGCACACCCACGAGAGGCCGATCAAGCCACGCGAAATTGCCAGAAACCAGCGCCCCGCCCAATCCGGTCCTGGATAATTCTCAGCTACCGTCGCCCCGAGTGGAAGCGGTAGCGCCAGCCCTCCTCCAACTTGCGCTCCTCCGCGCTTTCCTCCGGGACGGCTTCCAGACGCAGCAAGATCATCGCGAAGCCGTTCTGCTGGAGATACACCTGCTCGTAAAGAGCCGGCGCGCGGAGGTCCCGCTTCACATCGATCCAAAGATCGGGACTGCACGCGGCGATGTCGCCCGCGATGTTCGGCCGATGCGAACTGCTGTGATAGCGCGAGCGTGTCGGGACTAGGCTGCCAACCCCGCAGATGATGGTCGGAAAGGAGAGGCTGCGGTAGCACCGCTGCACCCGGCCGTTGCCCGCCACGACGATGGCGATTCGCTCGGGGTGGTACTGCACGTACGCCCGAGCCGCCGTCTCCCTACCAACCGCGAAGTCGCGTGCGAGCGTAAGAACGTGCTGCAGATCGGGCTCGCGAAAGGCCGCCATGGCCCCTCGCAGAAGGTGCGGGTGCATCAGCAGGAGTGAGGCGAAGCGGTTGGCCTCGACCTCCCTGCGCTGCCGCTGGTCATCCTCCTTCGCCGCAACGCGCAGCAGGTCAGAACTTTTACACTGGAAACGGCCGGGCTGATCCGGGACATGGTGCGCCATCAGGAAGTGGCCGAGTTCGTGCGCGATGATGAAGCGGCGACGCGGTTCGCCTCCGCGCTTGGCGAGGATGATCCCTTCGGACCGCTTCGCGTCGGTCGCGAGGCCGCCTTCGAACCCATCGGCGTCGAGGTCGTCGATCCTCAGGATTCCGAGGCGCGCGTATAGCTGCTGGATCGGCACGGGCACCGGCAGGTTCGGTTCGGCCTGTAAGATGCGTTTGACGAGCGCCTCCGGCGAGCCCGCGCCCCCAAGGTCTATCCTGCTGATCGCCATCCGCGCAGCCCCTTCCCGTCCCTGAGCCGATTCATCAGGCTGCCACGCACCCGCGATTCCGAAACCGAACTGCATGGAGTTCGTACAGGCAGCAATCCGATGTAGGCGCGTGCCTCGAGCGGTTGCTCGCCATTCAAACGAGACCTCCTGGCCGGGGATCAGCGCCTCTGGTGAGAAAAGTCGCGTTGATCAGAACGCTTCATGCACCCCAAGCGCTCGGCCTCGCGCGCGCGAGGCGAAGTCCAGCGCGATCCAACTTTAGCCGACACAAGCCGATACAAAATGTGGGGCAAATTGAGGGCGGCAACCTAATACTAAGCTGGGTTCTTCATTGAAAACAATGACTTATGACAGATCGCTGGCGGAAGGGGTGGGATTCGAACCCACGGTGGAGTTGCCCCCACGGCGGTTTTCAAGACCGCTGCCTTAAACCACTCGGCCACCCTTCCAAGCTGGTGCAAAGGCTGAATAATTTGCCTTTGCCGATGCTTGGGTTTCTCGCCCTTGCTACCGGATCGCGACCCGATCGTCCGGCCGCCTTGTCTATGGCGGCACGCAGGGCAGCGTCAACCTTCGCGGCCACACACAAGGCAGCGGGTCCGGGGTTAACGGAAAGCGATCATGAGCGCCTCACACCACGCCCGGTCACCGTCGGTTCTCGCTCACGGCAGACGGGGAAGCGGGAGTTGTGTGAGAGACACTCGGCGAACGGCGGAGGTGGGCGTCGCGCCCTCTGTCGGCAGCCAAGCAGGCTCTTCGATGTGTCACGGGCGTCTATATCAGAACCGGGACCATGTCGGCGATACCTGCTCGGGACGACGCCCTGGCCGGGCCGATCAACGGCCCGTGTCCTGCGCCGCCTCCATCACGAGGCGGGTCGCGAGGTAGAGCCGCGGCGTGATGCTGGCGAGGACCGCGAACTCATCGGTGCTGTGATAGTGGCCGCCGACGATGCCGAGCGACTCGAGGATGGCGGGTTTTGCCGGGCTGTCGGGCTGGAAGGCGTAGCCCGCATCGGTGCCGCCGCCGATCTCGGCCAGCGCGAGGTCCGCCCCCAGTTCGGCGTAGATCGCCTTCGCGCGGTCGCCGAGCGACGTCGATGCCGGATTGCGCGGCAGCGGCGGACGGCCCCTGGCGAGATCGAAGGTCACCTGCGTGTCGGGAACGCGATGCGCACCGACGATCCTGCGGGCCTCCGTCAGGATGCGGTCGTATTCGGTCGGCACGAAGTAGCGCATGTCGCCCTCCGCCTTGGCGGTCTCGGGGATGATGTTCGGCTTGGTGCCCCCCTGGATCATGGTCCAATGCAGGCTGGTCCCCTTGCTCGGGTCACCGAGGTCCTGCAGTTGAAGGATCTGGTGGGCGAGTTCGACCACCGCGTTGCGCCCGGCTTCCGGCGCGCCCCCGGCATGGGACGCGCGTCCCTTCACCGTCAGGCTCGCGTAGTTGATGCCCTTGGTCGCCACCGTGACGGCATCGACGCCGGCCTCGGCGAAGGAAGGCTCGAAGGACAGGACCACATCCTGTTCGCGGGCGATCCTGGCGATCTCGTCGCGTGACCCGCGCGAGCCGCGCTCCTCGTCCGGATTGAACACCACCGTGAGGGTGCCGTAGCCGTCGAACCGCAATGTCTCCAACGCGCTGAGGACATGCAGGATCATCGCCACGCCGCCCTTGGCATCGGCAACGCCCGGTCCGTAGGCGCGGCCGTCGCGCTCGGTATAGGGGCGCTTGGCCGCGTCGCCCGTGCCGAACACGGTGTCGTAATGCACCAGGAGCAGGATCTTGCGCGTGCCCGTGCCGGATCGCGTGCCGATGAGGGTGTTGCCGCCGAAGGCGGGGGCGGTCCGGGTGCTCACGGTCAGCCCCGACGCTTCGAGGCGCTTCGTCAGGACCGCTTCGACCTTGGAAAGGCCGGGCACATCGCCGGTTCCGGTGTCGACGTCGACGAGCCCCTTCAGGGTCTCGCGATACGGGCCATTCTGGGCCTCGGCCGCTTCCAGAACGGCCTTGTCCGGCGCGGACAGGGCCGGAAGCGGCGCCAGGGCCGCGAGCAGCGTGAGGGCGAGCGAGGAGGCGATCGTACGCATGGAGATCCTGTTCGTCGGCGGCCGACGCGGCACGTCATGCCGCACGCGCCGGGTCCGCGTTCCTCGGGGATGGCGTATCATTGCTCGCAAAACGCCGACGCATCAATTCGATGGGCAGGATCGATCCGCTCGCCCTCGATGGGGAACTGCGCAGGTTCAGCAAAAGTGGTCACCGGTTTTGCGTCCCAAAACCTGCGACGCTTCAAAAGGCCGAAGCGGGGTGAAGCATTGGCGTGCCAATGCGAACCTGCGGAGCATCGGGCGCTCTACGTCTCGGTCCCGCCCGCGGACAGCGTCACTACAAAAACCGCGCCCCCATCCGTCGCGGGCTCACAGCGCACCGCGGCCCCCATGCGGTCGGCGAGGGTCGCGACGATGAACAGGCCCATGCCCGTGCTCGGCGCCCCTTCGGAGCGTGCCCCGGCGGCCTGATGGAATTTCTTGAACAGGAGAGCGTACCCGGCCGGATCGATGCCCGGTCCGCGATCCCGGACCTCGATCGCCACGGACCCGCCATCCCGTGCGGCGCCGATCGTCAGGATGCCGCCCGTCGGGCTGAACCGAACGCCGTTGCTGAGGAGATTGTCGAGGATTTGCGAGAGGGCGCCCGAATCGAGGGTGGCGATCAACGGCCGGTCCGGCAGATCCACCTCGATCCGGACGTCGGCCGATTGGGCGAGGGGCTGGATCCGGTCGACGGCGGCGAGCACATGCCTGCGCACATCCTCGTTCGCGAGGCGCGCGAGCGGCCGATGCTCGGCGGCGTGCGCGTCGAGCAGACGCGTGGCGAGACCCAGCATCGCGTCGATGCTCGCCTTCGCCTCTCGCAGCACCACGAGCGGCAGTTCCGGCTCCCGCGGAGCGCGCCGGACGGCGAGGTCGAACAGGTTGCGCAGGCCGTAGAGGGGACTGCGCAGGTCATGCGCGGTGATCGCCATCAGGGTGTCGAGTTCGCTGTTCCTTTCCGTCAGCCGATCGTTCTGGAGACGGATCGTCCGCTTCTGCTCGTAATCGCTGCGCCGTCCGGAATGGATCAGCGCCGCGGCCACGACGGCGATCACCGAGACGATGGCGGCATTGACGATGGCGACGACCTGCTCGGCGGGAAAGGTCGCCGTGGCGAGCACGATCCAGCAATAGCTCACCAGCAGCGGGATCAGGGCCAGCGCGAAAGCCAGGGGCGGCAGCACGAACAGCAGGGTCAGGGACAGGAGCATCATCGGATATCCGCTGGTCAGCCGTCCCTTGGCGCCCATCGCGGCGATCGCCCCTTGGGTGTCGAGCAGGGTCAGGACCAGAAAGACCGCGACGAAGCCGCGCCGGAGCCACGGTCCGCCGCCGCGCCGCAACGCCAGCGAGGCGAGGAGGAAGGCGAACGCCAGCACGATTTCCACGACGATCTGAACGGTCCTGAGTCCGGTGGCGAACTCGATCGCCTTGGTGAACAGCCCCAGCATGCAGGCGATCTCGACCCGTCGGATATTGACGAGGGTCAGCACCTCTCCGAACGTCATGCCGGCCTGTTCGGCAGGGGTCACATCCCAGCGGGCCAGCCAGCTCTTCATGACGGACTGTCCTTCATGACGGATCGAGACGCCCCGCGACGTGATCCGCCGCATGGCGTTCGAGCATCCTGACGCTGTCCAGCCCGAGCTTGATCTTCAGGCGCTCCCTATAGGTGCCGACCGTCTTCACGCTCAATCCCAATTCCTTGGCCAGCGATTGCAGCGTCGCACCGCTGCCGATCAGCCGGAGCACCTGCAGTTCGCGGCCGGACAGGTCGCCGATCTCCGTCCGACGGTCGCGTCGCCGCGCGAGATCGCCCATCAACAGCTGCTGCACCGGCTCGCTGACATGGATGGCGCCCGCCATCACCCGGTCGAGGGCCACGGCGACGGTTTCGAGCGGCTCGGATTTGGCGACATAGCCATGCGCGCCGGCATAGATCACATGCGGACCCCAGACCGTCTCGTCGCGGCTGGAATAGACGACGATCCTGGCGGCCGGCAGCATGGCGCGCAGATCCTCGATCAGCGCGAGGCCGTCGCCGTCTCCCATGATCAGGTCGGTGATGATGACGTCGGGCTGCAGCCGCTCGGCCTCGATGCAGGCCGCCTGCGCCGATCGGGCTTCTCCGCACACGTCGAAACGGCCGTCGCCACGCAGCAGCAGCTTCAGGCCCGCCAGCACGATCGGGTGGTCGTCGACGATCAGCAGCCGAAAGAAGGACATGTCTACCCCGAGCGAGCCGGCCAACCAGGGTAGTGTTCCATAAAATCCGTGCCGCTGCTGTCGGTCATCGACCTACAGCAGCCTCCGGCAAATGCCCATCGCTCGCGATCATGAACAGCGAGCCTTCGAACAGGGAGCGAGACGCTGAGGACAGCCGGACAAGGCGGCATGGATTGCAGACCAGCCGTTTACCATCACGGCGATCATGCTCGTCTCGCCAATAAATCAGAACCGACGCGGCGTAGTCCGTTTACAGTTCTGGGCGTAGCTGACGATGTGCCTTCGAAAGAGGCGTGAGGATCGAAGTCTTGTAGGTCATCGACCTACAGGGCGGCCTCATGGGTGGCGTATTCTGGAAGCTGCCAATGGAAGGGCTTCGTCGACGATGTTCGAAACGGGTGCGATCGATGTCCCGAATGCAGGCGAAGCTCCGGGCTCCCGCCGGGATTCGTCGCGTTCGATAAAAGTCGGGGCGACGAAAGCCGTCGCGACGAAGCTCACCGTGCCGCCCGGCATGGAGGCGCGCTTCGCCGCGTGGCAGGCCGAGTTCACCCGGGTCGTCTCGGCCTCTCACGACTTCGTCAGCCTGGAGATCATCCCCGCCTTCTCCGGCTCGTCCGAATGGCAGATCATCCAACGGTTCCGCTCGCCCGAAGCGTTGACCCGATGGATCGAGGACGAGGCGCGCACCGCCCTCCTCGGCGACCTCGCGGCCCTGGAGGGCGACGGCAAGACGTCCCGTGCCGACGAGGCGGCACCGGATTACCATTCGACGACCACCGTCACGGAGGTCATCACGACCATCGTGAAGGCGGGGCAGGAGGAGGCGTTCCGGCGTTGGGCCGAGCGCATCCAGCAGGTCCAGGCCCGCTTTCCCGGATACATGGGCACCCTCGTCCAGGCGCCCCTGTCGTCGGACGTCCCCTACTGGACCACGCTGGTGCGCTTCGAAGGCCCGGCCTTCCTCGATGCCTGGCTGCAATCGGCGGAGAGGAAGGCCATCCTGGCCGAATCGACGCCTCAGGTCTCGACCTGGCAGAGCCACCGGATGAGCAACCCGTTCGCCGGGTGGTTCGCCAACGAGCAGCGTCTCGCTCCGCCTCCGGCCTGGAAGCAGACCTGCCTCGTCCTGCTCGTCCTGTTTCCCGTCGTCATGCTGGAAATCCGCTTCCTCAGCCCTCTGCTGAACGGGTTGCCCCTGGCCGCCTCCACCTTCATCGGCAATGCCATCAGCGTCTCGCTGGTGTCGTGGCCCCTGATGGCGGTCGCGATCTTCGGCCTGGGCTGGTGGCTGAAACCGGATCCGCAGAAGCGCTGGCGTACGGAATCACTGGGCGTGACGATTCTGGCCGTCCTCTACGGGCTCGAAATGTTCTTGTTCTCCCACCTGTTTTAACAATTCATCGACACCCGTGACAGCATCAGCTGACCACACCTAACGAGAAAGACTGGAAATGGCTCACGACCACACTGATTTCATGGCTCGGGCAATCGCCTTGTCGGAGAAAACCTCACTGGTCGAGAGCGCCGGCGGCGTCTTCGGCTGCGTCATCGTTCAGGACGGCGAGATCATCGCCGAGGGCGCCAACCGCGTCGTCGCGGAAAACGATCCGACCTGGCACGGCGAGATCGAGGCCATCCGCAAGGCCTGCAAGTCACAAGGGACGTTCAAGCTCCGCGACGCGACGCTCTACACCAGCGCCGAGCCCTGCCCGATGTGTATGGCGGCCGCCTACTGGGCCGGCATCAAGCGCGTGTACTACGCCGCCCAGGTCGAAGACGCATTGGAATACGGCGGCTTCGACGACAGCATGATCTATGCCGAGCTCAAGAAGGATGTCTCCGAGCGTTCCATTCCGACAACGCAGATCATGCGCACGGAAGCCGTCGAGGTCTGGAAGAAGTATGCCCAGAAGGCGGACCGGGTTCCTTACTGAACCGACGGCTCGGATTCCACCTGAAGCAAGATCTCCCGCCCGGATCGTTGTCGTCCGGGCGGTCCCTCCGTCCTACTGCGTGACGCCATGAACATCGACGGTCTGAGGGATGCCTGCAAAGGCGAGGTCTTCACTGCGGGTGATCCGCAATTCCTCGAGGCGATTCACGGGAATCTCTGGAACAGGCTGATCCCGGATCGCGCCCCCCAGGCGATCGTGAAGGCCTTGGACGAGGACGACGTCGTCGCGGCCGTGCGGTTCGCCCGCGCGAGCGGGCTGAAGGTCGTCGTGCGCGGAGGCGGCCACAACTGGTGCCAGCCGAGCCTGCGTCGCGGCGGCATCCTGATCGATCTCTCGCAACTCACGCAGATCGTCTCCATCGATGCCGATAACCTGAAGGCGGTGATTCAGCCGATCGTCAGCAACCGTGACATCCAGAAGGCGCTCAATCCCCTCGGGCTGGCCTTCCCGACCGGCCATTGCCCTCAGGTGAAAGCCAGCGGCTATCTGCTCGGCGGCGGCATGGCCTGGAACCCCACCGTCTGGGGCTCCGGAGCGGAGAGCGTCGAGGCCATCGAACTCGTCACCGCCCAGGGCGACCTGATCACGGCGAGCGCGACGCAGAACACGGACTTCTTCTGGGCCGCCCGAGGGGCGGGGTCCGGATTCTTCGGTGTCGTGACGAAGTACCATCTCAAGCTTCATCCGCTGCCGAAAGCCATGCATGGCAGCACCTCTTACTATCGCCTCGCGGACGCTCCGGCGATCGGGACCTGGCTCGGCAAGCTGGCCCCCGGCATTTCCCCCTCGGTCGAGTTGAGCCTGTTCGTCGTGCAGGCTCCGCCGGAGTTGAGAGAAGAGGCCGCCGCCGAGAACGGCTGGCTCTGCATGGTGACGGCCACGGCGTTCGAAGACACGCCGGACGCCGCGAGGACCGCATTGCAGGTGCTGGAGCGTTCTCCGATCACACCCCTTTCATCGTCCTTCGCGACGCCGCTCACCTTTGAGCAGCTCTTCGACGCGTCGGGATCCTTCTGGCCGGAAGGCGCCCGCTCGCGCGTGGAAGCGACCTATTCCGATCACAGTCCGGGAGAGCTGGTCCAGGCCATCCTGCCCCTGCTGCCCGATGCGCCGTCCGCGACCTCCGTCTTCCTGCTGACCATCTTCTGCGGCCCGGATGTCCCGGCCGCGCAGAAGGACATGGCCTATTCCGTCTCCGCCAAGGTCTATGGCGGCCCATGGACCATGTGGTGGAAGGCCGAGGACGACGCCGCCAACACCGAGTGGCATCGCCGGATCACGACGACGCTGCGCCCCTACAATACGGGTTACTATATCGGCGAGACGAATACGGTCGAGCAGCCCGCGAACGTCCCACAGGCCTTCACGCCCGAGAAATGGGAACGATTGTGTGCGCTGAGACGCAAGCACGATCCGGAGGGCGTGTTTTTCGATTATTTCGACGCACTCGGCGACGAATGAAGCACGTCGCTCGAGACGCCCGAACCGTCCTCCCCCGCGGCCCGACCTTCACAAGGGCCGACCGCCGAGGTCACCGACACTCTCGTTCCGTCAGTGCGGCTATGAGCTCGCCAGCATGCTCGTCGATTGAAGGACGACGATGACGAGCGTGACGACGGCCGCGGCGGCCAGGACATAGGTGACGGTCTTGGTGAACGTGGTCATGGGTGCATTCTCCTCAGCCGCGCTTCTCGTCCCGCACGGCATCGTCGACGTCTTCGCTCGGCAGCACGGAAACCTGGCCGGGACAGATCGGGTCCGGGTCGCGGCTCTCGTCTTGGTTGGCGTCGCCGACCGCGGTGTACCGGCCGCCGGCCAAGCGCATCCACCTGCCTTCCTCATCCCATGAGTCAGTCGTCGGCCTCGCCGGAGGATCCGCCGCGGGAGCGTTCGTAGGCGGCGATGGCCCGTGAACATCCCTCCGACAGGTTCGGGCGATTGCGCTTGAAGCAGGCTTTTACCTCGGGACCACCCGGTTTCATGCCGGCGCACAGGCGAAGGTAATCGCCCCCGCAATTCGCCCGGAGGGTCTCCAACTCGGGCCCCTCCTGCGCCACGGATGGCCGGGAGACATGCGTGGCTCCCGCGAGAGCGAGTGCCGTGAGGGTGAGGATACGGAGCTTCATCGCGAGATCTTTGCGTGCGGTGGGGCCGGATGGGCGACCCACGCGAGCGAGCGGCCGCCCGCGTGGGTCGAAATCGCCTCAGCGAGCCGGCTGGCTCGGCGCGGGGGCAGGCGGGGCGGCGAGTTGCTGGCGGATTTCGGCGAGCTTCGCCTGGGCGGTACTCAGATCCTGCCGGGCGGAAGCCAGACGCTCGTCGAGGGAAGCGGCCTCCTTGTTGCGGGTGGCCAGGGTCTCGGTGAGCGCGGCCAGCTCTCCCTGCGCGTCGGTCTGGCGCTTGCGGAGGGCATCGAGGGCGCTGGCGCCGGCATCGCGGTCGGCGGAGAGCGTCTGCAAGGCCTGCTCGGCCTGACCACGCTCGGAGACGACGCGGTCACGCTGTGCCTGGGCCTCGGCGAGTTCCTTGCGGACGTTCGCCAGGGCGTCGCGGGCCTGTTGGGCGTCGCGGTTGGCGAGGTCGATCTCGGACGTGAGCTTGTCCTTGCCGACGGTCAACGCGGCGACCGCCTGATCGGTGTCCGTGCGCTGCCGGGTGGCCTGCTCGGTCGCAGCCCGCGCGTCGGCCAATTCCTTCTGGGCGGCGGCGGCGGCCTCGCGGGCGTTCTGCTGACGTTCCTCGGCCTTGGCGAGGTCGGCGGTCTTGGCCGTCGCCTCCTGGGTCATGGTCGCGAGATCGGCACGAAGCTTGGCCTCCTGCACCCGGGCGTCCTCGAGGCGGCGTCCCACCTCGGCGAGATCCCGGGCACGGTCGACGGCGGATGTCTCCGCACCGGTGATGGCCTCCTGCAGGGGCGCCAGTTTCCCCTCGGCCTGCGCGACCTGGCTCTGCAGCTCGGTGAGCCTACGGGTCTCGGCCTCGGCCGCCTTCCTCGCCTCGTCCGTCTTGGTCTCGGCCGCCTGCTGCTCCTGTGTCAGGGTCGCGGCACGGGACTTCGCCTGCTCGGCGGCCTGGCTCGCCTGTTGGTCCTGCTGCTGGGCGGTGGCGATCTTGGCCTGGAGGGCGGTCAGGGTGCCGGCGGTCGAGACCTGCCGCTCGAGGTCGGCGCGGAGCGCCGTCTGCTGGGTCTGCAGGTCCTCGATGCGGTGGTCCCGGGCGCTGCGCTGGCGCGCGCCCGCGATGGAGGCGACGATGAGCCAGACCAGCAGGATTGCGGCCACGACCGCGAGGCTGAAGGGCAAGGGGCGGCGCAGTTCCGAGCGGTAGTCGATGGCCATGGGGGTCTCGCGAGGGTCGGGGGAAGGCTGTGGATCGAACCCCGGCGCGGGCTCGCCCGGAATCGTGTGGGGCCGGCGCCCGGTGGCACCGGCCGCGTGTCGTCAGGCCGGCCTGCGGCTGTCGGCAGCGTAGCGGTCGATGGCCGAGGGCAGCTCGCGGGAGAGGCGGGACAGGAGCGCGGCGCGGCTCAGGCCGGTCTGCTGGGTGAGATGGTCGAGGGTGTCCGGGCCGATGGCGCGTTCGAGGTCCGCCTCTGGAATGTCGCGGTTGGCGCCCTGGTTGACCCAGGAATTCGCCGTCTCGCCATGGCCGCCCTTGGTGAAGTGGTCGACGAGCTCGCTCAGGCCGCTGGCGATCAGCCCACCCACGCCGGCGGTGCCGAGGCCGCCCAGAAGGCCGCCGAGGTTGCCGAAACCACCCGTGGCTCCGGTGTTCGATCCGGTGCTCGGGATCGGCGGGACGGTGCCATGGTTCGGGCTCAGGGAGGGGGCCGACGGGGCGTCGTGGCCCTTCAGAAGCTCGGCGAGCTTGTCGCGGTTCTGGTAGCCGGCCACGGCCAGCAGGCCCAGCAGCGCGGTCATCGAGGGGTAACCCTTGCTCATCGGTCGTCCTTGTGGGTGGGAAGGTGGAGGAGTTGACCGCCGCGTGGGCAACGGCGAGGTCTGACCCGGCATGGGGCCCGGGCCAGGGCGACGGCCATCATGCGATGACCGGATGGCGGTCCTGGACGGCGGGTCGGCGTGGGACGGTCAGCGGTGGCGGATCACCGCTTGCCGGTGACCTTGTCGACGACCGAGGCGACACCGTCCTTGGCCTCGCCGACGGTGCGCTGGGCCTCGCCCTTGAGTTCCTGGGCCTTGCCCTCGGCGACGAGCTTGTCGTTGCCGGTGACCTTGCCGACACCCTCCTTGAGGTTGCCGACGGCTT
>NZ_VRVC01000109.1:0-16955 GCF_008040005.1 Methylobacterium sp. WL19 | reverse complement strand
CCTCCGCCCCGGCCGCGCCTGCGCGGAACACCGCTGCCTATGGCCGGGTGCCCAAACCGGATTCGTCGGGGGACGGCCAGGCCAAGCCCCTGCCGGTCCAGCGCAGCGAGTTCCCCCTCGCGGTGCCGGCGGAGAACCCCCTGCGCTACGCTCCCCCGTCCCTGGCGCGGGTGGTGGCGGATCGGCAGGACGGGGCCTTCCTCGCCGAGCCGCCCGTATCGAAGACCATGCCGCTGGTGGCGCGCCGGGTATCCGGAGCGGGGCCGATGCCCTACGAGAGCTATGGTTTCAACCTGATGCCGGGCTATGATGGCTCGGAGCGGTCCTCCACCCTGTCGGAGCCGGGCGAGGGCACGATGTGGCGAGCCCAGCAGGCCGCGCGAACCCGTGCCCCGCAGGAACGGGCGGCGTCGGAGACGGACCGCTTCACCTTGCCCAACTCTCCGGCCGCCAACCGCGGCTACGATAACCCCGACACCGCGCCGAGCTCGATGCAACGTCCATGATCCGCTCCAATCGGTCCGCAGCCGCCCCGCGATCCGGCGTTTTCGCCGCCCTGATCCTCCTGCCGTTAGTGCTCACGACACGGGCGGCGCTGGCGGAATCCGTGGTCGAGATCCCCGGCGCGGGCCGCATCGCGGATGTGGCGCAGACCGCGTTTCGCGATGGCTACGCCCAGCGCGTCACCTATGCCGGGGGGGCGCGCAACTACGCCGAGATCAGCGTTCGCAACGGCACCGATACCGGCTCGCGCTTCGGCCCGGCCCTGTCCATGGGAAAGCCGACCCGCCTCGGGATCGCCGCGGAGCTTCTGGCGCGGTTTCCCGGTGAAGTGATGCGCGTCTCCACCGTGCCCAAGCGGAACGCCTACGGCCCCGTAGGCCTCGCGGTGGGCAGCAATTGCCTCTACGCGTGGCAATGGATCGACCTCGCCCCGCGATCGGGCGGGCGATCGGCTCCCGACAGCCTCTTCGGTGGCAGCACCGAGCGCGCGGCGTCCCTCCGGGTCAGCCTGTGCCGGACGGCCACCGCGACCCTGGCGGATCTCGTCTCCGGCGTCGAACGCATGCACCTCTCCATCGGCGCCGGACGCGATGGCGGCGGAGCGCGCGTGTCGACCCGTCCAGCACCAAAGACACGACGCGAGCGTCCCTCCGCCCAGGCCGCGAAAGCGGTCGAGAAACCCTCAAAGGCGGATCCGCAGCCTCCTGGAGCCATGGAGCGGCCGAACGCGCGGGCTCAGAAGGCCGAGGACAACCGGCGGGTGCCCCTGTCGCCCGCCGTGGAGCGCAGCGTCCCGACCGTTCCACAGCCTGCCGTCGGCACCGCCACCGTGCCCCTTCCGGCCGGTCCCGCCGCCGGGGCACCGCGGTACATTACTGATACCGCGCCCGCCCTCGCGCCCACGGTTCCCGTCGCCGCACCCAAACCCGCGCCCAGAAGCGTGGAAACGGAAGACCGCCTGTCTCCCGACCTACCCCTGCGAGCCTATCGTCCGCCGCCGTAACGATATTCACACGGATAGATCTCGCCCCGATAGCCCTATCCGCAGTCGATGCCGGACCGGCAGCCTCTTGCCGCATCGTATCGGCGAGCCTGAACCGATCGTTCTTCGCTCGTGGGGTGCGCGCATGCATCGCTGCCAAATCGTCCCGACCTGATGATGTACTTTGACCGGCCGCTTGCTGTGCGGGTCGTGGGTATGGTGATAAACAGAGGGTCGATTAGCCATTCTATCTATCGTTTTATAAATGAGTGACCGCCTGCATTCAGTGTTGGTCTGGTCATATTCGTGGTGGTCCGACGATACGAGCAGTGAAATAGCCTCGTCATGAGGTGTCGCCATACACCAATACGATTTATTATCAATACATTCAACTTTGGCGTGCATCGGCGCCGGGTCTTTAAAAGGTTACGGAATGGTTTATGGATTGTTGAAATTTAGTCGGTAATTTTGCGTCGGAGCAATATTGGCAATGCAGCATTTCGACAAGGGGCATTTGCCCGAGCCGAGTCGTCATTTTGCCGATCACTTGGCCATCCAAGCCATCTTGGTCTGTCGCGTTGCGATGGAAGTCGTTCTGATCGGGGCAGTGGTGTTTGGGGTCATGTCCTTGGTTTAAGCCTAGGATCTGAACTCCTGTAAATCTTGATGGATCTACGAGTTGGTTATTTATATTATTCGTATGAATTCAATATTTATTTTGGATAGCATAGGGGCTGTGGGCCCATATTAAAATGACGATCAATCGATAGTGATTATTTATCGAGGCTGCGGCAGCCGAGCGGCATCCGACCGGTCGACCTGAGGCTGGGCGACCGTTCTACACCTCTCGACGACGGCAAGCGTCGCCGGCTTGTCGGCAAGAACCTGGAAAACATTCGTCCGCGAAAGCACTGAAATTCAAAAAACCATTTTCTTGCGAACGTGTAACTCGTCTCGCTAAGACATGGCACGTCAACGTGTTTCCTCAACGGACGGGTTGACGATCCGCAGTCGAGACCAAGCTTTCGTCGTGGCTTGAGCTGGGTCTCGTTTCGCGCCGGACCGCTTTTTCCGTTCTGGAGACGATGATGACCGACGACACGCCGCGCGTCAGGTTGGACGCCGATTGGCCGCCGCGGGTCCACGCCTTCGTCCGTCGGAGCGACCGGCGTTGTACGATTCCGCCCGTCGAGCGGGTGAGGCGAGGCCCATGAGTGACGCACCCCGTTTCGGGATCTGGGCGGCCGTCCACGGCTCGCGCGCGTCCCACCACGATCCGGACGAGCCGGACGATGCCAGCTGGACGCGCAACCGGGCTCTGGTGCTGGAAGCCGAGGCACTGGGCTTCGACTCGGTCCTGGTGGCCCAGCACACGGCGAACCCTTACGACGACGAGCGCGACCAGCTGGAAGCCTGGACGGCCTCCGCTGCGCTCGCCGCCCTGACCCGTCGCATCGAGATCATCGCGGCGATCAAGCCCGGGCTCTACCATCCGGTCGTGCTCGCCAAGATGGCCCTGCAGATCGAGCATGTGAGCGAGGGTCGCTTCGCCCTCAACCTCGTGAATGCCTGGAACAAGGCCGAGTTCGAGCGGGCGGGCCTGCCCTTCCCGCCCCATGACGACCGCTACGCCTATGGCCAGGAATGGATCGGCCTCGTGGACCGCCTGATGCGGGGTGAGCGCGTGACCCATGCGGGCCGGCATTTTCAGGTCGAGGATTACCAGTTGCGCCCGGCCGGCACCTTCCGGCCCCGGCCGACGATCTATCTCGGCGGCGAATCCGAGCCGGCCCGCGCCCTGGCGGCGGAGCGGGCGGATGTCTGGTTCATCAACGGACAGCCTCTCGACGACGTCAAAGCGCTGATCGCGGATGTGGCGCGCCGGCCCGCCGCCAACGCGCCCCTGCGCTACGGCCTCTCCGCCTTCGTGATCGCCCGGGAGACGGATGCCGAGGCCCAGGCCGAGCATGCCCGGCTCCTCGCCCTGGCCCGGCGCGACGAGGGGTTACGGAATGCCACGAGAGCCCGGACCGATGCGGCGAGCGTGATGTTCGCCAAGACCGACGCGGCAGCGACCCAGCATGTCGGCACCAATGGCGGCACGGCGGCCGGGCTCGTGGGCAGCTACGAGACCGTCGCCGCGCGCATCCGCGCCTTTCATGAAGCCGGCATCGACCTGTTCATGCTGCAGTTCCAGCCGTTCGAGGCCGAGATGCGGCGCTTTGCGAAGGAGATCCTGCCGCGCGTGCAGTGAGCCCGTGGGACGGCGGATGAGGTGCGACTTTCATCCTCCGCCCCGGGGCTGCATCGTGATGTCCCTTTTGCATGAGGCCGAACATCTATATGTCGGAGGGTCAAGCAGGAGGATCTGACGATGCCGAAGGTGTCACAGGCGCAGGCCAAGCTGAACCGGCAACGGGTCGTCGAGGTCGCCGCCGCCCTGTTCCGCGAGCGTGGGCTGCACGGCGTCGGCGTCGCCGACATCATGGCCTCGGCGGGCCTGACGCATGGCGGCTTCTACGGCCAATTCGCCAGCAAGGAGGCGCTGGCGGTCGAGGCGTTCGACCTGGCCGCCAATCAGAACTGGCGCCCCGACGATCTCGACGGATGGATGGCGAGTTACCTGACCCTCGGTCACGTTCGAAATCCGGGCGTCGGCTGTCCGCTTGCGGCCATGGTCAACGACGTGTCGCGCGAGGCGCCCGGTTCTCCGTTGCGGGCGCGGTTCCTCCACGGTGCCCGCGACCTGATCGAGCGCATGACGGGCCTCCTTCCCGCGGCCCTGGCGAAGCGGCGGCGGCAGCGGGCCCTGGCGAGCCTGTCGCTCATGATCGGAGCCGTCGCCCTGGCCCGCGCCATCGACGACGACGCGCTCAGCGAGGAGGTGCTGGCGGCGGCCCGCGGCGTCCTCACCACGGGCAAGGTCGGCTGAAGAGGCGCGGGCTCAGCCCTTCCAGGCCTTGAGCGCCGCGAAGGGGCTGGAGGCCGGATCGGGCTGGGGCGGGTTGAGCACCGGCTCCACCTGGGAGACGGCATCGGCCAGGGAGAAGGCCGATCCGGCATTCAGCTTGCCGCCGGCCGCATCCTTGTGGCCGCCGCCACGGAACTTGCGCGCGCCGTCCAGCGCCGTTTCGTTGTTCGAGCGGAACGACAGCGAACCCGTGCGCTGGACATTGACCACGCGGGTCGCCCTGCCGCCCTCCATCACGAGGTCGGACACGCGCTGGAACATGCCGGAATCGAGGCCGAAGGAGAGCAGCGTCCCATCCGAGAGCCGCTGGAACAGGGCATCCGACCGGGCCAGCGCCCGGGCCATCCGCATGCGGGTGGTGAGGGTCGGGTCGTCCTGGGGCTCGTCGGCCAGGAGCGCATCCACGAGGCGACGCCGGGTCGCGGCGATCTCGGCCTCGACGCGGGCCGGCGATGCCCCTTCGCGCAACAGGGCGGAGACCGCCCGCAGCAGCGCGCTGATGAAGCGGTCATGCCAGGGATGGCCCACCGGGATCAGCGTCGCGACGTTGTCCCAGAAGATCTCGTCCAGGGCGAGGCCGCCCCGGAAGGTCGGGCGCTCCTTCTTCCACAGGTCGAGGGCATCGACGGCGGCGACAAGCGTCTCGAGTTCCTCGGTCGTCTCGCCCTCGACGTCGCGCGAGGCGTAGAGTTCCCGATGCTCGTAGGCGAGGCGGGTGGCGCAGCGGTCCTCGTCGATGAGGACGACCACGTTCGGGTCGGGGAGTTCGACCCGCGTCAGGCCGGGTCTTTCCGGCACGGGCGCAAGGGTGAGGCCCTGCTCGCGCAGCTGGTCGAGGGAGGAGGCATGGTGGTCGAGCACGATCAGCCGGTGCCGCGCGGCCTCGTCGCGACGCAGGTTCATGGAAGTGAACCGGGTGATGAAGGTGACGGCGACGGCCTCCAGGCCGAGATCCGTCATGATCAGGCATTCGGGCGCCTGGGCGCGGGAGAGCCGCTTCAGTTCCGCATCGACCACCGGGCCGACATCGGCATAGCGCGGGATATGGACGATCCGCGACACGTCGAGGAAGGCACCGACGATGGTCGAGGCTCCGTAGCCGTCGAGGTCGTGGTGGGTCAGCTGGGTGACGGTCAAGGTTCGTCCTCGTGGCTCGGGTCTTCCGCTCGCCTTATGGGGCAGACGGACGGCCTCGGCGAGCCATACCACCGGGGATCGGGTGAAATTCCCCGGCGGCGGCGCGTTACGCCGCGCGACGCGGCCTCTCCGGTTCCTGCTGCGTGAGCGAGTGTTTGGCATGGCAAGCGGCTGGAGCATGCGTCCGCAGACGTCGCGGGTTTTTGCGCTCACGCTTCGAGACAACACGATCGACCCAGCTTTTCTCCTCACGGTACACGCAGGAGTCACCGTCTTCGTTCAGCCCCTGTCCAGCTTCGCAAATATAATGTCACTCAACGGCTCAGCTTGTCGGTGCATGACATTTCAAAGAAACTTCTATTGACGATGTGATTCCGAGGGGAGACGTTGCTTGTGCAAGCTTAAAGGTTTCTGAATACATTTTTCAGAACGCGTTAAAGCGCTCGTCACTAGGACCGACACCGACATAACGGTGGAGAACCATGACGATCGACGCCAGCGATATCCACGGCCCTTTCGAGGTGCTGGACGTGGGGAAACGGGGGTCCCGTGACCACGCCTGCGGCGGCGAAGCGTCGTCTCCCGAAGCGGGGCCCTTGGCCTGTCCCGCCGCGGCCGGAGCGCGAGCCGGCATGGATACGGAATCCCGGCGCCGGATCGGACGAAATCTCCGCCTTCTCTACGGCGACGTCCTGAATCTGCCGCTGCCCGACCGGTTCGAGGCTCTCCTCACCGAACTCTCGGCCAAGCCTGCTTCGCGGGAGACCTCATGATGACCAGCCTCCTTCATCCCGTCGGAACGCCCGCCGGCGCCGATTCCGAGATGCGCGATCTCCTGCTCGGCGCGATCCCGGCCCTCAGGGCCTTCGCCTATTCGCTGACCTACGATCTCGACCGCAGCGACGACCTGGTTCAGGACACGCTGGTGCGCGCCTGGACCAAGGCGGACAGCTTCGCTCGCGGCACGAACCTGACGGCGTGGCTGTTCACCATCCTGCGCAACCTGTTCTATTCCGAGCAGCGCAAGCGCAAGCGCGAGGTCGAGGATGCCGACGGTGCCCATGCCGGCCGACTGACCAGCCTGCCCGAGCAGGAGATCCGGGTGGAGATGCGGGAGTTCCAGGCCGCCCTCGACCTGCTGCCCCTGAGCCAGCGCGAGGCCCTCGTCCTCGTGGGCGCGCAGAGCTTCACCTACGAGGAGGCCGCCGAGATCTGCGGCGTCGCCGTGGGCACGATGAAGAGCCGCGTGAGCCGCGCCCGTGGCCGGTTGATCGAGACTTTGGGCATGAACGGCACCGAGGATATCGGGGCCGACGCGCTTACGCGGGCGGCGCTGGGTGGCGCCTGACGCCGCCGCGCCGGCCTCCTGGGACGGCGGCTCGGCGTATCGCGGAAGGGTCCCTTTACTTGCACTCCTCGCGGGCGCGCTTCATCGCGTCACCGAATCCCGCCAGCGCGTATTCGTCGCTGGTGGAGGTGCCGCGCATGGACACCGTCTTGACCTGGACCTTGGCCAGTTTGGCCATCTCGCCGACGAGGCGGGCTTCCTCGGACGGGTTCTGCAGCCAGGCGTTCTCGTCCTTCACCACCAAGCCGTACTGCGAGGTGCCGAGGCTCAGGGTCGGATCGGAGGCTGCGGTGGCGTTGGCCTTTGCCTGGCTGGCGGCGGGCTTGGGCGGGAAGCCGAACATCACCGCGACCTCGTTCTGGACGTTGTCACCCTTGCGGATGGTCACGAACAGGTAGGCGGTGTCGCGCTTGAGGGTCTTCGGCGAGCGGGCCTGGGGCTGGGCGATGGCGTAGCAGGTGCGCGACTTGCCCTGGCCGTTGGCGAAGACGTTCCAGTCGCCGAAGATGGCCACCGGCGTCGCCTGCTGCATGCCCGGCGCGCTGACCGCCTTCTTCCTCTCCCGCCCGCGTCCCCGGGATTTCGCCGGGGCCTCGGTCTCGGCGGCGGCCTCCTGCTGCGCCATGGCCGGCGACGGACCGGTGAGATGGGCTGGGCCGAGGATCGGCAGGACAGCCGCCGTGGCGCTGACGACGAGGAGGCGGCGGAGAGGATGCGGCATCGTGTTCAGGTTCTCGAATACGAAAGAAAGGCCGCCGGCAGCGCGCGCGGCGGACCTGCGTCATCGGCGGCGTTCGTCGTGGTGTCGACACATGCTGCCAAATTGTCCGGAATTGCGGCGGGACGGCATCCCGTCGGACCGGATCGAGCATCGGGTTCGCGCAAGAGCCCCGCAGTCCCGGAGGATTCAGGCCGGGTGTGCCTCCGGTCCGAAGGTCGATCCCGCGAGGATGGCACCCATCGCCATCTCCACCCGAGGCGGCTCGGCGACCGCCACGCCGACCGTCGACAGATCGGCGATGGAGGCCGCCAGATGCGGTGCGGTGGCCGTCGCTTCCATCACGTCGCGGACGGGCAGGACGCGGGGCTTCGGGTCGTTGTAGGGCGTGTTGTAGCATTTGCGGATCGATGCCCAGAAGGCAGAGCTGTCCGCCTCGGGCAGGCGGGCCAGAACGGCATCGATCAGCGTGGTGGCTTCCGCCGCGAGGGCGGCGGTGTCTTCGGGATTCATCCAACTCTCGACGGGCATCGACATCTCCGGCGTGCTTGGTCCGAGCTTTAGGCAGGATCACATAGCTCGACCGTGAACGCATCCGCTCCGGCCGAGCTTTTTTGTCGCCCTGTGAATCACGCTGTCGCGGCTGGCGCGTCGAGGAGCGCCAGCCAGCGTATGGCCTGCGCCCTCACGTTGTCCGGCGCGGTGCCGCCATAGCTGGTGCGGCTGGTGACGGAATTCTCCACGCCCAGCACCGCATAGACCGCATCGGTGATCCTGGGCTCCGCCTCCTGCATCTCGGAGAGGGACAGTTCCTCCAGCCCGATCCCCTTGGCGGAGGCGGCGCCGACGAGGCGGCCCGTGACGTGGTGCGCCTCGCGGAACGGCAGGCCGAGCTCGCGCACGAGCCAGTCGGCGAGGTCCGTGGCGGTGGCGTAGCCGGAGCCGGCGGCGCGGGCGAGCACCTCGGCATTGGGCTCCAGATCGCGGACCATGCCGGTCATGGCGGCCAGACACAGGGAGAGCGCCTGGAGCGCGTCGAACGTGCCCTCCTTGTCCTCCTGCATGTCCTTCGAATAGGCCAGCGGCAGGCCCTTCATCACAATGAGCAGGCCGGTCAGCGCGCCGATGACGCGGCCGGACTTGGCGCGAACGAGCTCGGCCGCATCCGGGTTGCGCTTCTGCGGCATGATCGACGAGCCGGTGGTGTAGCCGTCCGACAGTTTCACGAAGTTGAACTGGGCCGAGGTCCAGACCACCAGTTCCTCGGCGAAGCGCGACAGGTGCACGGCGCAGATCGAGGCGGCGGAGAGCGATTCCAGGGCGAAGTCGCGGTCGGCCACGGAATCGAGGGAGTTGGCGGTGGGACGGTCGAAGCCGAGCGCTTGCGCCGTGGCGTGACGGTCGATGGGGAAGGACGTGCCGGCCAGCGCCGCGGCCCCGAGCGGACATTCGTTGAGCCGCGCGCGGGCATCGCGGAACCGGCCACGGTCGCGGGCCAGCATCTCCACATAGGCGAGGCAATGGTGCCCGAACGTCACGGGCTGGGCCGATTGCAGATGGGTGAAGCCCGGCATCACGGTCGACGCATGGGCAAGGGCCTTCTCGGCCAGGGCCCGTTGCAGGCCGGCGGCCTGCTCGTCGAGGCTGTCCAGGGTGTCGCGCACCCAGAGCTTCATGTCGGTGGCGACCTGGTCGTTGCGCGAACGCGCGGTGTGCAGCCGCCCGGCGGTGGGGCCGACGATCTCGGTGAGACGGCTCTCGACGGACATGTGGATGTCCTCGAGCTCACGCTTGAACACGAAGCCGCCGCCCTCGATTTCCGCGCGCACGGCCTTGAGACCGTCCTCGATCGCTGCCACATCGGCCGATGGCAGGATGCCCGCCTTGCCCAGCATCGCCACATGCGCCAGCGAGCCGCGGATATCCTGGGGTGCGAGGCGCTTGTCGAATCCGATGGAGGCGTTGATCTCCTCCATGATCTCGGCGGGGCCGCTCGCGAAGCGCCCGCCCCACATCCGGTTGCTCATGTCGACACTGTTCCTCTCGGCCGCCCCATCCACCCGTCGGGCGACGCAACGATGATGCCCGGAGCCAAGGCGACCCTGGCTGCGGGAGCCGTCGTCGCCGTCCTGATCGCGGGCGGTCTCGCCGTATACGGGACGCGTCCGACCGGCGGCAACAGCGAGGCTGTGGCCGAGCCGTGCCACGGCGCCGTCGAGACGATCGCGCGCCTCGCGCCCCACGCCCGTGGCGAGGTGGCGGCCATGGAAGTCTCCAAGGTTCCCCGCCCCGCGCCGGACCTCGTGTTCAAGGGGCCGGACGGTGCCGACCGGAGCCTCGCCCAGCTACAGGGGCGGCTCGCGCTGGTGAACCTGTGGGCGACCTGGTGCGCGCCCTGCAAGGCCGAGATGCCGGCCCTCGACCGGCTCGAGCAGACGCTGGGGGGGACGGACTTCACCGTCGCGGCGATCAATGTGGACACGCGCAATCTCGAGAAGCCGCCGCAATGGCTGAAGGAGAATGGGATCACGAACCTCGCCTACTATGCCGATCCCGGCGGGCGGGTGCTGCCGGCCATGCAGAAGGCGACAGGTTCGCTCGGCCTGCCCACGACGATGCTGGTGGACGCCAAGGGCTGTATCCTCGGCGTGATGAAGGGACCGGCCGATTGGGGCAGCGAGGATGCCAAGCGGCTGATCCGAGGGGCGCTCGGCCGCGCGCCGGATTGAATCCAAGCCGAGGTGAGACCGGACCTCGCGCCCGATCATGGCGGCGGCCGATGCTCGCTCTTATCAGTGTTCGCGCCATTCAGCCTCGGTTGTGTTCAGTCTAGGGATGGGCGCGACACGACTTTGTGTTTGCCGCTCAGGGCGTGGCAAGTGACGGTCTGCGACGTTACGGGATCTTAAGACGATCGGTGTTCCATCCGAAATTCGGATTTCGAGGTCGCCGCTTCCATGTTTCCTAAGCCTTTCTCTGTTCGAGCAAAGCTCGTCGTCAGCTTCGGAATCATGTTCTTGTTGTCGGCTGCACTTGCAGGGGCATCGCTGTATTTCCTTCGGGCGGTCAATGACATTGCGCGGGAAATGCGGGACGATCACCTGCCGAACACCGAGATGCTCGGCAGGATCCAGGTTCTCGCCCTGCGGCAGCGGGTGAGTGGCGGGCGCCTGATCAACGCGGATACGCCGGAGTTGCGCGCCAGCGCCGCCGCCACGATCAAATTGCGTGCCGATGAGATGCGCGACGTCCAGGCCGCCTACACGCCTCGCCTGGACACGGCCGAGGAGAAGGCACTGTACAAGGCGTTCGAGACCCAATGGGTCGCCTATCTGGCGTTGCAGGACGGCATCGTCATGGAGGCGCAGGCCGGCAATCTCGCCCAGGCCCAGCGCACTTACAACACGACCATGTCGACGGGGATCAGTGCGGTGCTGACCGAGCTTCAGAAGCTCGTCACCTACGAAGCACGCGTGGCGCGCGAAAGCGGCGCCCAAGCGCAGGCGACCTATGACGGTGCCGTGATCGCGACCATGGTCCTCGTCGCCATCGCGGCGCTCATGGCTTCAGGCGCCGCCATCATGCTGGCACTCACCGTGAGCCGTCCCTTGCGCCGGATGACCTCGGCCATGGAGCTTCTCGCTCGGGGAGACACGGATATCGACGTCCCCGGCGTCGATCGCATGGACGAAGTGGGCGCGATGGCGAAATCCGTCATGGTGTTCAAGGACAACATCATTCGCACACGTGCCCTGGAGGCGGAAACCGAAGCTGCGCGCGCCGGCTCCGAGGCCCAGCGCAGGGCGGTCATGCTCGACATGGCCGATCGGTTCGAGGCCGCGGTCGGCGGCATCGCCACGCAGGTCAGCGCCGCCGCCACGGAGTTGCAGGCCACGGCGGGCAGCATGAGCGCCACCGCCACGATGACCGCCCGACGCTCCGGCAATGCCGCGGCCGCTGCGGACACCGCCGCCGCCAACGTCACCACGGTGGCCTCTGCCGCCGAGGAACTCGGCTCGTCGGTCCAGGAGATCGGCCGCCAGATGCAAGGCTCCGCCAGCCTCTCCCAGCGTGCCGTCATCGAGGCGGCCGAGACCGCCGCGCTGGTTCGCGATCTCAGCGAGTCCACCGCCCGCATCGGCGATGTGGTGTCCCTGATCTCGACGATCGCGGGCCAGACCAACCTGCTGGCGCTGAATGCCACCATCGAGGCTGCGCGAGCGGGCGAGGCGGGGAGGGGCTTTGCCGTGGTCGCC
This sequence comes from Methylobacterium sp. WL19, assembly GCF_008040005.1. NCBI lineage: Bacteria > Pseudomonadati > Pseudomonadota > Alphaproteobacteria > Hyphomicrobiales > Methylobacteriaceae > Methylobacterium > Methylobacterium sp. WL19. The sequence continues at coordinate 5,039 of NZ_VRVC01000109.1, read as the reverse complement.
TCCGAAGTGAAGGCACTGGCGAGCCAGACCGCCAAGGCGACCGAGGAGATCACCGGCCAGATCGCGCGCGTCCAGGCTTCCACCGGCATGGCGGTCTCGGCGATTGCCGGCATCACCCAGCGCATCCGTGAGATCGACGACGTGTCCGCTTCCATCGCCGCGGCCGTGGAGGAGCAGGGCGCGGCGACTCAGGAGATCGTCCGCAACGTCACCGAAGCCTCGGCGGGGACCAGGGAGGTCAACCACAACGTCAGTGCCGTGGCCTCGGCCGCCGAGGAGACGGGGGCCGCCTCGGCCCAGGTTCTCGCCTCGGCCTCGGAATTGTCGCTGCAGTTCAACCAACTCGACGCCGCGATGTCGCAGTTCCTCTCCACGGTCCGGGCCGCATGACAGCGGGCGCCTGATCCGCCGTAAACCTTTCCGGTCCTGGATCATTATGCCTTCGTCGCATCGGGATCGGCAGGTGCGATGGCACGGCGGCTCTCGTCCGCGACGACTGGGAGTGAGAACGATGCGCCTCGTGGGAATCTTGATGGCGGGGCTCCTCGGCCTCGCGCCCGCCTGCGCCGTCGAGGCGCCGGCCTATCTCCTCGTCGGGCTCGACGGAAAGACCTTCTTCCTGCCCGAGGGCGGCCGGAACGGCCCCAACGGCCGCGATGCGCTCGCCATCGTCGATGTGAGCGACGAGGCCCGCCCCCGCCTCGCTCATGTCCTGCCCCTCGACAATTCCGTCTACGGGCCGCCCACCAACCTGCAGATCACCCCGGACGGACGGCTCGGGCTGGTGGCGAGTTCGGTGCTCATGCGGCAGGAGGGCGAGGCCTGGTACGCGCAGGCGGACGACCGGCTCCACGTGATCGACCTCCTCGCGGACCCGCCGCATCTGGTGGAGACCATCCGCGTCGGGCGCCAGCCCTCGGGCCTCGCCATCGCGCGGACAGGCGATGTCGCCCTCGTGGCCAACCGCGAGGGCCGCAGCGTCACAATCCTGTCGATCGCGGGGACGAGCGTGCGCGCCGTGTCCACCGTGGATGTCGGCGACGAGGCGGCGGCTTTGGCCATCGCCCCGGACGGGCGCCGCGCGTTCGTGGCCAAGAACAAGGCCGCCAAGGTGGGTGTCCTCGCCCTCGACGGCGCCAAAGCCACCTACGATCCCGCCCTCGACCTTCCCGTCGGCCCCGGCATCTATGGCCTCGAGGTCACGCCCGACGGGCGTTTGGCACTCGCCGCCAATACCGGCCCCGAGCCCAGCGACGGGCACGCCGACAGCGTCAGCGTGATCCGGGCCGATGCGCCGCGCCCGGTGGTGACCGATCACCTCGGCATCGGCGATACGCCCGAGACCCTGGCGATCTCGCCCGATGGCCGGCACGCGGCGGTGGCCGTGGTGCGCGGATCGAGCGCTCCGGCGAGCGGCCCCGGCTACACCCCGACCGGGGCGGTGGCGCTGCTCACCATCGATCCGTCGGGGCTCGTCCGCCGCACGGGAGAGGCCGAAGCCGGAAGCGTGACACAGGGCATCGCCTTCAGTCCCTCGGGCACGCATGTCTATGTCGGCAATTACGTGGACCGGACCATCGGCGTCTACCGCGTCGAGGGAGACGCGGTGCGCGATACGGGGTTCAGGCTGAGCCTGCCCGGCCAGCCGGCCTCGATGCGGGGGCGAGCCGGACAGTAACGCCGAGGCTGCCGCGACCGGATTACCTTTGACTGCCCGACCCGATCCGGAAAGCCGCTCGGTCCGACGAGACTACTTCCTGTATCGCCAGCAATTTAATTCTGGAACCTGCGCCATTTATCGCCGGTTTTTCGCGTTCCATACCGAAAGAGGCGCGCAAGCCCGAAACATGGGCCAGCCCGAGGCTCGGGCCGCCGTCACCGGAACGGGGGGCGGACCTGAAACCACCGTCACGGCGCCTCATACGTCGACCACGGGCCAGACCGTTCCGCCGGGTGCGGCCGGCGCCCCCATCGTCGATCCCAATGAACGGACCTACCGGCAGAAGCCGCTGGACCGCGTCCTGAACGGGATCTGCCAGGGCCGCTGATCCCGAGAGGATCAGGCCCGGCGCAGGCGCAGGCCGAAGGCCCGCAGGGTTCCGAGCAGCAGGGCGGCGTAGACGAGGGCGCCGACGAGCCCGAGAAGCCCGAGCACCACGATCTCGCGGAAATGCGGCAGGGCCGGCACCGACCGTTCCACGATCGGGAGGCCGTAGATCGCCGTGGCGGCGAGGGCGGCGCAGGCGACGACCACGCCGATGATCGTGATGCCGAGGCCTCGGCTCGGCGCCGTCCAGCCACGGCGCCAGGCGAGCCCCACGAGGAGCGCAAGGTTGAGCCACTGGCCGATGGCGGTGGCCAGCGCCAGGCCGGTCACGCCGTAAGGCCCGGTGAGCACGATCTTGAGCGCGACGTTGAGGGCGATGGAGGCGAGCGAAGCGATGAGCGGCGTCATCGTGTCCTGGCGTGCGTAGAAGCTCGCCACCGCGCTGCGCACCAGCACCACGGCGGGGAGCGCGAGGCCGTAGGCGGCGAGCACGGAAGCCGCCCGCGCGGCATCCTCGGCCTGGAAGGCTCCGCGCTGGAACAGGGCCGTCATCATCAGGCCCGGCAGGGTGAGGAAGGCGATGGTGAAGGGGGCCGACAGGGCGAGCGAGAAGCCCGCCGCCCGGTTCTGCGCCGCATGCGCGCCAGCGACGTCGCCCTTGGCGATCCGCCGGCTCATCTCCGGAAGCAGCACCGTCCCCGCCGCGATGGCGATGACGCCGAAGGGCAGTTGGTACAGCCGGTCGGCGTAGTAGAGGGCCGAGACCGCGCCGGTGGGCAGGAAACTCGCGATGATCGTGTCCGCGAAGGAGGCGATCTGAAATCCGGCCGAGCCGATCACCGCCGGTCCGAGGACCTTGAAGAACCGCATCATCGCCGGATCGCGCAGGCTCGGCTTGCCCATCCCCGGCGCGATGTCCGCGCGCCGGCAGGCGAGCCAGACGAGGCCGAACTGCAAGATGCCGGATACCGAGACGCCCCAGGCGGCGGCGTAGGCGGCGTTCGGGAAGAATCCCGCCAGGGCCAGGGCCGCCAGCATCGAGAGGTTGAGGAGGACCGGTGCGCCCGCCGCCACGGCGAAACGCCGATGGGCATTGAGGATGCCCGACAGCAGCGTCACCAGGGTCATGAACAGGAGATAGGGGAAGGTGATCCGCGTCAGCGAAACGGCCAGATCGAAGCGGAGGGGATCGTCCGAGAAACCCGGTGCCAGCGCGCGCACCACCCACGGCATCGCCGGCAGGGCGACGGCCAGGAGAACGATCTGCGTGAGCAGCATCAGGGTGAAGATGCGGGTGGCGAAACGCTTGGCCGCGCCGTCCTCGCCGGTCTCGGAGAGGCCGGCATAGGCCGGGACGAAAGCGGTGTTGAACGCCCCCTCGCCGAAGATGGCGCGGAAATGGTTCGGCAGCCGGAAGGCGACCACGAAGGCGTCTGCCACCGGACCGGCACCGAGCACGGCCGCCATCACCACGTCGCGGGCAAAGCCGGTGACGCGGGACACCAGCGTCCAGCCGCCGACGGAGAGGATGCTGCGGATCATGCGAATCGACCGGAGAGAGGGAAACGGAACGCCTCGTCGATGCGCGTTCTTCCCTCCCCCTTGTGGGGAGGGAGCGAGGGTGGGGGTGGTTCCGCCGGGCTCCGCAGCGGGTCGCACAGCCACCCCCACCTCCAACTCCTCCTCACAAGGGGGAGGAGTGCCGCGCTTCGACTGCCTCGTCAGGCTCGATGGATGCGGGCAGTTCCGTAAGACAACGCCGCGGGCCGGAAGACCCGCGGCGCGACCGTGAGAGCGGAGCTTACTTCGAGGCTTCGCCGTAGAGCTTCTCGACGTATTCCCAGTTCACCAGGTTCTCGATGAATGCCTTGAGGTAGTCGGGGCGGCGGTTGCGGTAGTCGATATAGTAGGAGTGCTCCCACACGTCGACGCCGAGGATCGGCTTGGCGCCATGCACCAGCGGGTTCTCGCCGTTGGGGGTCTTGAGGATCGCGAGCTTGCCGTCCTTGACCGCGAGCCACGCCCAGCCCGAGCCGAACTGGCTGACGCCAGCCTGGATGAAGTCCGCCTTGAACTTGTCGAAGCCGCCGAGATCCTCATCGATCTTCGCGGCCAGGGCCGCCGGGGCCGCGCCGCCGCCATTGGGCTTCATCCAGTTCCAGAAGTGGAGGTGGTTGAAGTGCTGGCCGGCATTGTTGAACAGCGGCTGGTTGGTGCCGTAGGACGCCGTGACGATCTCCTCGACGGTCTTGCCTTCGAGACCCGTGCCTTCGAGCAGCTTGTTGCCGGTATCGACATAGGCCTTGTGGTGCTTGTCGTGGTGGAACTCGAGGGTCTCCTTCGACATGTAGGGGCCGAGCGCGTCGTAGGCGTAGGGCAGTTCGGGCAGGGTGAAGGTCATCGGCAGGTCTCCCGGGTCTGGTGGCACAGGATGGCGGGTCTCGCTCCGAGGGATGCGAGGGTCGCGCCGTCATCCGGCCAACGCGCTCGTACCTAAGTCGCTCCTCCGCCAAGGGCAACGGGCGTCCGGTATCGAACGGTGAACGGGGATTTCCTTGCCGATCGATTTTGCAAAACCCGGGCCGGGCCTTACTGTGCGCGCCGCACTTCCTACGTGCAGGCGTCATCTAGAGAGTTCCATGATCCTCGCGCTGTTCGCGCTCGCCGTCGTCATGATCGTCGGCGGCATTGCCTCCGTCGTCCAGGGCTTTCCCTATGTCAGGCTGGAAAGCGGATGGACGATGACCATCGCGGGGGCCGCCACGGCCTCGTCCGGCGCGCTCCTCCTCGGCCTTGCCGTGGTCGCCACCTACCTGAAGCGCCTGGAGCGGGTCCTGTTGGAGCAGGGGGCCGGGCTCGGCGTCGATCCTTCGGTGTTCGAGGCACGGGGCCGGATCGAGCCGCCGGAGCTCGGCGCGGCCGATGGGGCGGAGGAGGCGGTTTCCCCCGGGCGGCAGCGCCCGAGCGCGGTGGGGCTCGCCGAGCCGAGGCT
>NZ_VRVC01000108.1:0-17085 GCF_008040005.1 Methylobacterium sp. WL19 | reverse complement strand
GCTCCCCCGGATCAGGCCGGCGACGCGGCGGCGGGCGCCGGCCGCGATGCCGCCATATGGGCGTCGATCGCCGCCAGGTCGTCGGGGGAGAGGACCCGGCCGGGGATCGGCACGAACACCCGCGTACCCAGCATGAGAAGCGTCATGTCCGGGGAGGACAGGCGGGAGGTGAACGCGCTCCAGAGATAGCGCGTCTCCCCCTGCGAGGTGGCGATGGTGAAGGCCTCCGGCGCGATGATCGCGCGCCAGGGATGCCGGAACCGCTCGTCCCGCCTCACCGTCATGCCGGCCTGCCAGGGGATCAGTACCCTGGTGATCGCGTGCGGCAGGAGGAGCGCGACGAGGCAGACGATGATGACCCAGCTGACGAAGCCGACGACGTCGTTCTGGGCGAAACCGAAGACCACCATCATGGCCGCGCAGCCGATCAGGAACAGGCGCAGGCGCGGTCGTCTCATCTGGGCCCGGAACGTCGTGCGACCCGCCTCGACGAGGTCGGCCTTGAGAACCTCGTAGACCAGTTCCGTCCTGTTTGCGGCGCCGGGCGCGGGCGGGGACGTGTTCGTTTCGAGCATGACGGGACCTGACGTCCGAACGACGCGATGCGCGCAATGCCGACCTTCTGCCGCGACGGGATCGGTGGTTCAACCCGCCCCGGACCCGCCTGCCTTCTTCCGGCGCGCAGCCGCCCCGAAACGAGAACGGATCCGCCGCCGATCTGCGAGACCGGCGGCGGATCCGTAGCCCTGTCGTCGGTCGCGAGACGCGGTGCCGCGTCTCGGACGGATGAATCAGCCCGGCGCCAGGCCCAGCAGCGTGCCGAGGGGAACGACGAGGGTGAAGCCGCCGTAGAACCCGTCCTTGGCGCGGCGGGCCGTATAGGGGTTGTAGAAGGAATTCGGGTTGACGACGTACTGGACCACCGGCTCGAGGACGACGCCCGCGCCGAGATCGAAATGGGCGTTGACCTCGAACACGAACTTGTCGCGCGAATAGGGCTCGCCGGTGCCGCCCGAGATGAAGTTCGCATCCGACAGGAAGTCGGCATAGTTCTGGTTCAGCCGCTGCCAGTTGGCCTTGATGCCGTAGGTGTCGTTGGGACGGCCCTGGTCGGGCGCCGACAGCAGCAGGCCGGCGAAGGAGTTGAAGCGGATCGGGATCGTCGGATCGAAGGCGTAGCCGGTGCCGGTATAGGCCGAGATCGCGGTGGGATGCGGGTTGCTCGCGTCACGCCCGCCATCGGCCCGCCACAGGGTCTGCGTGCCGGTGAGGACGACGCCCGACGTGCCGGATTTCTGCAACGACGGAGTGCCCGGATTGAGGCCCTTCGACGTGCCGGCGATGGTCTTGAAGTTATCGTCGTGGTCGGCGGTGTTGTAGAAGCCGGTGAGCGAGACGCGGCCGGGATAGGCCTCCATCGTGTAGTCGGTCTTGCGGCCGATCTCGGTCATCACGACGGCGCCGGACAGGCGCTCGTAGCCGAAATCGTAGCCCGACAGGACGTTGGTGTTGGGGTTCACGCTGAAAGCGCCGGCCTGGATGTAAGTCGTCGGCGAGAGCTTGTAGGCGATGTTGGCGCCCCAGACGCCGAAGAGCGGCGAGGTGAAGCCGGCATTGAAGTAGAACATGTCCTGGAAGCAGGAATTGATCGAGTTGCACGGCGGCAGGCCGTAATATCGGTCGGGATGCGTACGGCCGACCTCCACCACGAGGCGGTCGTCGAGGAGCTTCTGCTGATAGGTCAGCAGCGAGAGGCGGGTGCTGTTGGGCGTGTAGGGCGGCTGGTAGCCCACCGTGGTGTCGCCGATGTCGCCGGCCATGTTGAGGTTGCGCACGAGGCCGAAGAAGGTCTGGGTGAAGTTGATCGAGCCACCGGCGATGCCGGCGAGCTTCTGCATGTCGGCCGTCATGCTGAGCACGAAATAGGCGGCGTTCGATTGCTCGCCCGTGCGCAGGCCGGCGCTCGGATTGGCCTGGTAGAAATCGTAGATGTTGACGTCGAAGGTCAGTCCCCGCGCCGCCATGTCGGTGGCCCAGGGCGCAAGCGGCCCGGTGCGCACGGGATCGGCGGGTTTCGAGGCGATGTCCCGGTCGGTGCGCGGCTGCGTCTGGGCGTTGAGCTCGCCGACGGGCGAGGCGGTCTGAGCCTCGGCGGACAGCATGCCCGCGGCGAGGAACGCACCGCCCAGGAGAACCGGAAGCCCGGTGCGGCGAGCGGAGCGCGCGACGGCGGCGCTCGCGGGTTTCTCTGTCGCGTCTCTCGGCATCGTCGAACGTCCCCCTGCTGCTGTTCCCCGCGCCTTTCGGGTCTCGTGCTCGTCGGAGGAGCCCAGGCGCGGGGAATTGTGAGATTGGGAGGGTTCCGCAAGGCCAGTGCCACAACGGGGAGCGCACTCGAGAAAAGTTCCATTTCTCACCCGAATTCTTTGCACGACACCGGCAGATTGTGTTCTCGACGCTAAACGATTGATATTCAACCAGAAGAAGCAGGCTCAAGAAGCCTGACGCAGCGGACCTGCGGGAGCCGGACGGACAAACCGGGCACGGAAACGGGCATGTGTGATCCCACAGATGGCATAAGGCGGAAAATTCAGGCAAATACTCATAAATCCCACATTTCGGTCAGAATCAGATTGACAGGCGACCTGCGCCGGGGACCTTTCCGCTGAGGTCCGGCCGTCACGTGTCGTCATGGAAAGCGACGCCGGCATCCCTCGTCATCTCGGCTCAGGCAGCGTGATTCTGGCGGCATGATCAATCGGACAGGACAGGCCGCCGCGTTGGATCTGCCCGATCCCGCCCATCCGGCTCCAGCGCGGCTCCCGATCGCCGGAGGGTTCCGGAAACCGGCATCGCTGGCGGCTTCCCCCAGCACGAGCGACGCGATTGCAATCTCCGTGGGAAACACCCTGTGGGACACGTGTTTTCCTGCGGCCTCGGCTCACCAAAATCGCTACTCTTCGGCGGATTGGGGAGACGCCGACGCCGATGCTGACCGACCACCGCTACCAAGAGATCCTGTCCCGTCTGAACGGGACGGGGCGGGTCGGCGTCTCCGACGTGGCCGCTTATCTGCGGGTCTCCGAGGAGACCATCCGGCGCGACCTCAAGGTGCTGGAGGAGCGCGGCGTCCTGCGGCGGATCCACGGGGGCGCGGTGCCACCCCGCCTGGACCAGGACCGGCCGCTCCAGGAGCGGGGCAAGACCAACCCGCGCGAGAAGGCGAAGGTGGCAGCCAATGCCGAGGGGCTGATCCGCGACGGGATGTCGATCTTCGTCGATACCGGCACCACGACGCTCGCTTTCGCCCGCCGCCTCAGCGGCCGCAACCTCACGGTGACGACGAATTCCATCGACGTGGCGCTCCATCTCGGCAGCGGCCCCGCGCGGGTGAACCTGACGCCGGGGATGCTGCGGGCGCGGGACAACGCCCTGGTGGGCTACGAGACGGTGGCCTACGCGCAGCGGTTCTATTTCGACATCGCCTTCATGGGTATCGCGGCCTGCGACCTCACCCATGGCTGGATGGATTACGAGGAGCACGAATCCGCCCTGCGGAAGGTGCTGCGGGGCCAGGCGCGCCAGAGCGTGCTTCTGGCCGATTCCCGCAAGTTCGGGCGTCAGGCGAACCTCTGCACCTTCGGGCTCTCGGAACGGCTCACCCTCGTCACCGACCGGCCGCCGCCGCAGCCGTTCCTGGATCATTTCACCCAGCATGACATCGATCTCATCAGCTCCTGACGCGGCAGCGACGGCGCGCGCGTTCCACGCGCTCTTCGCGGAGATCTCCGCCTGCGGGGCGACGCCGGGCGGCGGCATCACCCGGCTCTGCGCCTCGGCCGAGGACGGGCAGGCCCGTCGCCTCTTCGCCAATTCCGCCCGGGAGGCGGGGGCCGACATCCTCGTGGACGGGGTCGGCAACCAGTTCGCCATCTTCCCCCTCGCGGACGGTCCGGGCGCCCCCCTGGTGATGCTGGGCTCCCATCTCGACAGCCAGCCCAAGGCCGGCCGCTTCGACGGGACCTACGGCGTGGTCGCGGCCGCCGCCATCGGCGCCGCCCTGATGCGGGCGCGGCGCGCTGGCGAGACCTTCGGGGCGGATTTCTGCGCGGTGAACTGGACCGGCGAGGAGGGCGCGCGCTTCCGGCCGAGCCTCCTCGGAAGCGGCGCCTATGCGGGCGCGCGCCGGATCGAGGAGGCTTTGTCCAGCCGCGACGATGCCGGGATCACCCTTCGGGAGGCCCTGGACGGGATCGGGTTCCTCGGCACGGACCGGCCGCCGCCGCTCCCGGCCTGCTATCTCGAACTCCACGTGGAGCAGGGCCTCGTCCTGGAGAAGGCCAAGGCGAGCATCGGCATCGTCACCCGCAACTGGGGGGCGGCCAAGATCGACGTGGTCTTCACCGGCGAGCAGGCCCATACCGGCCCGACCCCGATGCCGCGCCGGCGCGACGCGCTGCTCGCCGCCGCCTATCTCATCGCCGAGGTGAGGGAGATCGCCGAGCGCTGGCCCGGCCGCTTCCATTCCTCCGTCGGCCGCATCCTGGTGGAGCCCAATTCCCCCAACGTGGTGCCCGCGCGGGTGGAACTGAGCGTGGAACTGCGCTCGGCCGACAATGCCCTCCTCACCGATGCGGCCCTCATGGCGGAGGCGGCGATCACGGAAGCGGCGGAGCGCGCAGGCGTCGTCGCGGCGATCCCCGGCCGGACGCTGCGGCCGATCCGCAGCCTGCCGGAGGCCGTGTGCGATCTCGTCGCCGCCTGTGCCGAGGAGACCTCCCTGCGGTCGCTGCGCATGGATACGGTGGCCGGCCACGACGCGATCAGCCTGCTCGGCCAATGCCCCACCGGCATCGTCTTCGTCCCCAGCGTCGGGGGCATCGCGCATAACGAGGCCGAGCTGACGCGGCCGGCCGATCTCGAAGCCGGGCTTTCGGTGGCCTTGCGCGCCGCATGGCGCCTGTGCCGCGCCGGCGGATCTCCGGAACGGGCCTTGCTCGTCAGGCGGCCGAACGACGCGTTCGGAGGGGAGCGATGATAGCCTACGGCGAGGCCGGTACCGCCTTCGACCACCGCGTGGAGGCCGTCATCGCCACGCGGCCGGACTGGATCGCGCGCCAGCCTCGCTATGGGCTGGCCGCAGCGCCGGTGGCGTCCCCGACCCACCGGGCCGTGGCATCGGATTGCGTCCTGGTCACGTTCCGCGAGGGTGAGCCGGTCTTCCTCAAGCTCCGCCACGCCGACATGGTGGGCGACGTGACGCCCGTGGCCGGGCAGGCGGCCCGCAAGGCCGCACATCTCGGAATCGCCCCGGAGGTGGTCCACGAGGTGGACGGGGCGCTCGGCCTCGCCTACCTGCCCGAGCCCTGGCGCTATGCCCGCGTCGGCGACCTTCAGGACGGGGCGGTCCTGGCCGAGGTGCTGGACGCCAAGAAGCGGCTCCATGGTGACGGTCGTCTCGGCCATCGAATCTGCCCCTTCGGGCGGATCGAGAGCCTCGCGGCCGAAGCCCGCGCCGCCGACGCGCCGCTTCCCGACGGGACCGACCGGCTGGTGGCGACGATGGCGCTCGTGCGCGAGGCCATCCATGCGTCGGGGATCGACCTCGCCTTCTGCCACAATGACGGCATCGCCTCGAACGTCATGATCGGGGAGGGCGAGATCCGTCTCGTCGATTTCGACCTCGCCGGCGACAACGACCCCTGGTTCGACGTCGGCGCCCTCCTCAACGAGGCCTGCGCCTTCGAGCCCGAGCGGCGCGAGGCGGTGGAGCATTATGCAGGCCGGTTCGACGAGCGCCTCTACAACCGCTGCCGCCTCTACGGCGCGGTCGACGACGTGATGGGCGGCCTCTGGGGCGTCACCCGCGCGGTCACCTCGGCGCGCAGCGGGATCGAGTTCTACAAATACGGAACCTGGCGGCTCCTGCACGCGCGCACGACCATGGGCGCACGTGACTTCGAAAGCTGGCTGCGCCGGCTGTGACTCGATCACTCAAGACGGGGGGCACCGAACGGCGATGAGCTGGACAGGCTTGGGCGACGGCATCAGCGAGGGCGAGCGCGCCCTGGAGGGCGTGCTGGCCGGCATCGCCTCCTGGCAGGGCCGGCCGATGCGCTACCGGCCGGTGGCGGGTGGCATCAGCAACACCAACTGGCACGTCGCCATCGGGGACGCGCGGGATGTCTTCGTGAAGATGCCCGGTCGCGGCACGGAGATGTTCATCACCCGCGACCACGCCAACGAAGCCAGCCGCCGCGCCCATGCCTGCGGCTACGGCGTCGAGGTGATCGACTACCTGCCCGAGGCCGGCGTCGAGATCTTCGCCTTCGTCGAGGGCTACCGTGCTTCCTCGAACCTCGACTTCCTGCGCCCCACCGTGCGCCATAACGCCGTGAAGGCTTTGAAGGCCTTCAACGATTCCCCGCCGCTCGGGCTGACGAAGACGATCTTCGCGATGATCGAGGAGCATGTGGAGCAGGTGGCGGAGGTGGGCGGCCGGCTCCCCGCCGACCAGGCCCATCTGATGCGCTGCGTGGCCGAGGCGAAGGCGGCCATGACGGCCTCCGGCCTCGATCTCGTGCCGTGCATGAACGATACGCTGGCCGGCAACTTCATGATCGACGCGGCCGACACGGTCCTGCTGGTCGACTTCGAATACGCCTCCAACAACGAGCGCGCCTACGAGCTCGCCCTCTGGTTCGACGAGATGGCGTTCCCCGACATCATCGAGCGCGAGATGATCGAGGCCTATTTCGGCCGTTGGACGCCCGCAATCGACGCGCGGGTCGCGGTGCTGAAGGCGCTGGGCGATCTCAAATGGGCGACCTGGGCGATGATCCAGGAGGCCGTCTCCACGCTCGATTTCGACTATTACAAATACGGAACCTGGAAGCACATGCGGGCCCGCACCCTGTTCCATCACCCCGACTGGCCGCTCTGGCTGAGGCGCCTGTGATGGGCGTGGACGCATTGGCGATCCCGTCCGGGGACGGGGCGACGAAGGTGGATGTCCTCGCCTTCGCCCATCGCCTCGCCGATTTCGCCGCCCCCCTCGCCCGGCACTATTTCCGCACCGAACTGCCGGTGGAAGCCAAGGCCGATGCGAGCCCGGTCACCGCCGCCGACCGCGCCATCGAATCCCTGCTGCGCGCCGAAATCCGCAGCGTCTATCCCGACCACGGCATCCTCGGCGAGGAGGAGGGCGGGGACTTCGAGCGGCCGCTCACCTGGGTGATCGACCCGATCGACGGGACCAAGAGCTTCATCACCGGCATGCCGCTCTTCGGCACGCTCATCGCCCTGGTCTCGGAGGGGCGGCCCATCGTCGGCGTCATCGACATGCCGGCGCTCGGGGAACGCTGGTGCGGCACCGGCGACGCGGCGTGGTTCGGCGCTCTGCCCGCCCGGACGAGCGACAGGCACCTTCCCGAGGCCCGCCTGTTCGCCACCTCCCCGGACATCTTCGTGGGCGCGGATGCGGAGGCCTTCGCACGGCTCAGCGGAGCGGTGGGCCTGCGCCGCTTCGGCGGCGATTGCTACGCCTACGGCCTCCTCGCCAGCGGTCATTGCGATCTCGTGGTGGAAGCCGGGCTCCAGGTCTACGACGTCATGGCCCTCGTGCCGGTGGTGGAAGGGGCGGGCGGCGTGATGACAGACTGGGACGGTCGCCCCCTGACGCCCGCCTTCGACGGACGGGTCGTGGCCGCGGCCAATGCCGGCCTCCACGCCGAGGCCCTCCGGCGCCTGCGAGCCTGATCCGCGCTCCTGTCTTCCCTCGTTCAAGCTGGTATACCCAATGCCAGATTGACGAGGGGAGATGTCGATGACCGTCCTGTTCCATCATGCGGCCGCGTTCGAGCATCGCACGCCGCACGGACATCCCGAGCGGCCGGAGCGCATGAAGGCGGTCCGGGAGGCCCTCGGGACGGCGGACTTCTCCGGCCTCGACCGTCGCTCGCCGGACGCCGCAGCCCTCGAATCGGTGTTCCTCGCCCATCCCGAGGAATGGGTCCGCGCCATCCTCCGCTCGGTGCCGAGCGAGGGGCTTGCCCATCTCGATTCGGACACGGTGCTCTCGCCGGGAACGATGGATTGCGTCCTGCGCGGTGTCGGCGCGGCGGTGCAGAGCGTCGACCTCGTGATGACGGGTGCCGCCCGCAACGCCTTCTCGGCCATGCGGCCACCGGGGCATCACGCGGAACGCACCAAGGCGATGGGTTTCTGCGTCTTCAACAACGCGGCGATCGCCGCCCTTCACGCCAGGAAAGTCCACGGGGCGGAGCGCGTGGCCATCGTCGATTGGGACGTGCATCACGGCAACGGCACGCAGGACATCGTCTGGTCGGACCCGTCGGTGCTGTTCTGCTCCACCCACCAGATGCCGCTCTATCCCGGCAGCGGCGCGGTGTCCGAGGAGGGCGAGCACGGCACCATCGTCAACGCGCCGCTCAAGCCCTTCGCCGATGGCGACGCCTTCAAGGAGGCGATGCGAAGCCGCATCCTCACCCGTCTCGAGGCGTTCAAACCCGACCTCATCGTCATCTCCGCCGGGTTCGACGCCCATTGGCGCGACCCGCTGGCCAACCTGATGCTGGAGGCCGAGGATTTCGCCTGGGCCACGGCAAAGGTGATGGAGATCGCCGACCGCACCTGCGACGGCAGGATCGTGTCGCTGCTGGAGGGCGGCTACGACCTGAAGGGGCTCGGCGATTCGGTCGCCGCCCATGTGTCGGTGCTCATGGGGGCGTGAGCGGAATCGATCCGGGACAGTCGCTCCCGTCAGTACAGCCGAGCTTCGATCAACACAATTCTGTTTGTATGAAAGTACACATATAAGACCGGCAAACTATGTGTGGCGTCGATATGGCAAAGCTGCGTAGAGTCACTAAATAAATCCTCGCCCCACCTTCGACGGGCGGCAGATTTCCTCCCGCATCGTGTCTCCACACGGCGGGATGGGGGTCGGCGAATCGGCTCCTACTCGGCCGCCCAAGAAGGATTGTCTTTCGGACACGCGGTTCGGGGGATGCGGGAGGTTGGCCGTTCAGGTTTCCGACGGCCTACAGACGCTACAGAATGGACGTATGACGCAACTGAGTGCCCCCCGGACGGTCGATCCGGCCCTGGATCCTCGCCAGGACGGTGACGTCTCGGATCTCGGCCCAGATCTGACCGTCTGCGACCGAGAGCCGATCCATGTCCCGGGGGCGATCCAGCCGCACGGGCTTCTGCTGATCGCGGGCGCCGAAGACCAGAGGGTGGTCGGCGGCGCCGGCGACATCGAGGGAATGCTGGCCACGGAATGGACCGGCCGGACGCTGTCGGAACTTCTCGGCGCGCCCCATGCCGCTCTCCTTGTCGACGCGCCGCAGGACGAGACCGTCGTGATCGGCCGGGTCGAGGGCCTGCACGCGGCGATGGATGCCACCGCCCGCTTCCAGGACGGCCAATGGCTGGTGCAGCTCGAGCCGCAGGCCGCCCAATGGACCGATGCCGCCAGCCTGCTCGGCTGGCTCGACCGTGCCGGGAGCGCGCTGGAGCGGGCCGCCGACCTCAAGACGCTCTGTGAACGGGCGGCGACGTCGTTCCGTGAGGTCACCGGGTTCGACCGGGTGATGGTCTATCGCTTCCTCGACGACGATGCGGGTGTGGTCATCGCGGAGAGCCGGGTCACCGAACTCGGCAGTTTCCTGCACCACCACTTCCCGGCCTCCGACATCCCGAAACAGGCCCGCGCGCTCTACATCCGCAACCGCGTCCGGGTGATCCCCGACGTCGCCTATGTGCCGCAGCCGATCCGGCCGAAGGAGCTGTCCCGGCTCGACCTCAGCGATGTCGACCTGCGCAGCGTCTCGCCGATCCACCTTCAATATCTGCGCAACATGGACGTGGCGGCCTCGGCCTCGATCTCCATCGTCAAGGACGGCATCCTGTGGGGGCTCGTCGCCTGCCACCACCGCACGCCCCGCACCCTCGCCTTCGGACAGCGGATGGCCTGCCAGGCCCTGGCGGGGAGCGTCGCGCGCCAGATCAGGTCGCGGGAGGAAGCCGAGGATTACCGCGAGCGGCTCCAGCTGCGCAGCGCCGAGGACGTGGTCTCCGGAAAGGTCCTGGGCGAAGCGCCCCTCTCGGACATCCTCATCGAGACGAGCGAGGACCTGCGCCGCATGCTCGGGGCCGATGGCTTCGCGCTCCTGCAGGGCAGGGATCTCCACCGGACCGGACGCTGCGCCGACGAGGCCGACCTGCGCGAGATCGCCGCCTGGGTCCGAACGGTGGGCGGCGCGCAGGCCCTCCACACCCACGCCCTCAGCAAGCGGTTCCCGCGTGCCGACGCCTATCGCGCCCTGGCGAGCGGTCTCCTCGCCGTGGTCCTGTCGGGGGATGAGCCGATCATCCTGATGTGGTTCCGGGCCGAGCAGATCGAACTCGTGAACTGGGCGGGCAACCCGCACAAGGCCGCCGTCGCCGTCGGCGACACCCTGAGCCCCCGCGCCTCCTTCGAGGCCTGGACCGAGGAGGTCCACGGCCATGCCAAACCCTGGACCCTTCCCGAGATCGAGGCGGCGCAGCGCATCGTCCGCGAATTGTACGAGGCGCGCCAGACCCGGCGCATCCGCGAGCTCAACCGCGAACTCGGCGCCACCGTGGCGGACAAGGAAAGCCTGCTGGTCCAGAAGGACTACCTGATCAAGGAAGTGAACCACCGCGTCCAGAACAGCCTTCAGCTCGTCTCCGCCTTCCTGTCCCTGCAGGCGAGGGCGGAGGGCAACGCGGATCTCAGCAAGTCCCTGGGCGAAGCGCAGCGCCGTCTGTCCGCCGTGGCCCTGGTCCACCGGCGGCTCTACAGCGACGACAATGTCGAGATGATCGATCTCGCGCGCTACCTCGAGGATCTCGTCACGGAGATGAAATCGTCGATGGGACCCGACTGGACGGATCAGTTCAGTACCGATTTCGCCCCCGTGACCATTCCCACCGATGCCGCCGTGAGCATCGGGCTGATCCTGACCGAGCTCGTCATCAACGCCAACAAATACGCCTATGCCGGTGCCGTCGGGCCGATCGCCATCAGCCTCGAACAGCATCGCAACCGCTTCCGCCTGATCGTCGCCGATCAGGGCCAGGGCAAGACCGGCACGCGGAACGGATTCGGGACGCGGATGCTCAACGCCATGGTCGACCGCCTCGGTGGCACCATCGAGAACACCAACAATCACCCGGGGCTGAGGGTGATCATGACCGCCCCGATCGGCGCGCCCGAGCCGGCCGGCCTGCCGTGAGCGGCGCTGCCCATGCGTCCGCGGCCCCGTCATTGAGCGAACGGCTGCGGGAGGAGACGCGTGACCGTCACGAGGATCTGGAACACCGGCTCGACTGGCGGCGGCGGATGGCGACGCGGGAGGGATACCTCGCTCTCCTCACCCGCTGGTGGGGGTTCCACCGGGTCTTCGAGCCCGCAATCGCCGCGAGCTTCGAACCTGCCTTCGCGCAGCCGCGCGGCAAGCTGCACCTGCTGGAACGCGATCTCGTCCATTTCGGACTGACGAAGGACACGATCGAGGCGCTGCCGCGCTTTGCGGCGGGCACCGCCTTCCACACGCGCCCCGCCCTTCTCGGCGCGCTCTACGTCACGGAGGGCTCGACCCTGGGCGGGCAGGTCATCGCCCATCACCTTCACCGCAGCCTCGGGGCGGAGATCGCATCGGGCGGGTGCGCCTATTACGAAGGCTACGGCAAGCGGGACACGGGGGCGATGTGGGCCTCGTTTCGAACCTTCCTCGACCGGTCCGGCGAGGAAAGCCCACCGCATCACGTGATCGAGGGCGCCCGTTGGACCTTCGACGCCCTCAAGCTCTGGCTCACCGCCGGCCTCCCGCCCGATTCCGGTCGGGCCGAGCCGTCACAGCGCTGATCGTCGAGCCGGATCAGACGGCGTCGATCGCGCGTCCGCCATAGGTCTCGAACGACGTCATCACCTTCTCGGTCAGCCCGTCGTCGAACGCGACGGTGACGCGGATCTCGCCCTCCAGGGCGGGCTCGCCCTCGGTGCCTTCCTTCAGGCGGCCATCCTCGATATCGGCACGCGCCGCCTCGGTCCCGGCGGTGTTGTCGTCGCCGGCGGGGGCGATGGTCACGGCGCTCCGGTCGATCCCGTGTTCCTGGACGATGTGCTCGACTGCGGTCTCGGCATCGCGGCGGCTCTTGAAGTCGGCGGACATCGTCTTCGACATGATCACGGTTTCCGGGGTGGAGATTGCCTCGAGGCTTTGTGAACCCGCGGCCGTGGGAAAGGTTCAGCACGCGACCTTAGCCGTCCTCGCCGGACAGCACGGGGCGGAGGTGAAGTACGCAGGCGCTATTTCATCTTGGCCACACTCCGGTGGAATCTTGTGTTTCAGGGTCATTCCCCACCAACAGAGCGTCAATTTTGGTGCAAACAAATGTTGTCCATCGCGCAACACGCGGTTAAGTGCGGTTCATGCTTAAGCTCGAATCTCTCCTGGACCGTCTCAAAGCTCGTCAGCGCGCCCTGATCCTGGAAGCGGCGGAGCATGAAACGATGCCGGCCGACAGCACGCTGCGCCGCATCGCGGAGCTGGAAAATGCGATCGCCGCGGTGGAAGCCGTCCTTGACGAGACGCGGGCCCTTGCCCGCTAGCGAGCCTCGGACGACGACGTATCCTCGACCGGGCCGCCGGGCAGCGACTCAGGCCCTGATGGCGGCTGCCTTCGTGGCGGGCCTCGCGGCATCGGCGGGAGCCTTTGCTCAGGAGGCGATGGCTCAGGAGGCGCCGGCAGCAGGCGCCGATCTCGATCTCCTGGAGCGGCGCTGGCACAAATGCGTGCGGCAGGCCTTTTCCGGGCAACCCGCCGGCCTGCCGACCCATGCCGCGCAGAAGGCCGCTTTGGCCGAGTGCAAGACCCTGGAGAACAGTTACGTCTCGGCGATGCTGGTGGCCCAGGCGGCCGAGGCCGAGGCCCGTCGGCAGGGCAAGGCATCGATCGGCGCGAGGGCCAGGGGCTGGGCCACCTCGCTCCTGTCCTACGTGGTCGACCCGGTAACCTCTTTGATCGACGCCTGGCGCAAGTAACACAGCTCGCGCGTCAGGCCCGCTCCATCTGCAATCCCGGCACGGCCGAGAGCAGATCCCGCGTGTAGAAATGGTCCGGCCGGCGGAACAGGTCGGCGGTCGGCCGCTGTTCCACGATCTCGCCGCGATGCATCACCGCGATCCTGTCGCAGATCTTGGCCGCGACCCGCAGGTCGTGGGTGATGAACAGCATCGCGAGGTTCAGGCGCTGCTTCAGATCCTCGAGAAGGTCGAGCACCTGGGCCTGGACCGACACGTCGAGGGCCGAGACGGCCTCGTCGGCGACCAGCACGTCGGGCTCCATGGCGAGCGCCCGTGCGATGCCGATGCGCTGGCGCTGGCCGCCGGAGAAGGCGTTCGGATATCGCTCGGCGGCGCCGGGCGACAGGCCGACGAGATCGAGGAGTTCCCGCGCCCGCTCCCTTGCCTCGCGGACGGGCGTGCCATGGGCGATCGGCCCGGCGGTGATGATCTGCTCCACGGTCCGGCGCGGATTGAGGGAGGCGAAGGGGTCCTGGAAGATCATCTGGATGCGCTTGCGCTCGGCGCGGAGCGCCCGCGGCCCCAAAGCCGTGTAATCCAGCGCGCCGAGGCGGACGGTGCCCCGGTCCGGGTCGATGAGCCGGATGGCGAGGCGCGCCGTGGTGGATTTGCCCGAGCCCGATTCGCCCACGAGCCCCAGGGTCTCGCCGCGCCGGACGTCGAACGCCACCTCCTTGACCGCGTGGACGATGCGCGGCGGCCCGAACAGGCCACGACGCGACGTGTAGGTTTTCGTCAAGCCGATGGCCGAAAGGGCGATGGGCGCGCCCTCCCGTGATGCGCGCTCCGGCGGCACGATGCTCGGCACCGCCGCCAGCAGCGCCTTGGTGTAGGGATGCTGCGGGTTCCTCAGGACCTCGTCGGCGGAGCCCGATTCCACCAGCTTGCCGCGCTGGAGCACCGCCACATGGTCGGCGATGTCCGCGACGACGCCGAAATCGTGGGTGATGAACAGGACGCTCATGCCCCGCCGCCGCTGCAGGTCGCGGACGAGCTTCAGGATCTGCGCCTGGGTGGTGACGTCCAGCGCCGTGGTCGGCTCGTCGGCGACGAGGATCGAGGGCTCGAGGGCCAGGGCCATGGCGATCATCGCGCGCTGGCGCTGTCCGCCCGACAGCTGATGCGGATAGGCGCGCACGATCTGCGCCGGATCGGGCAGGCCGACCTCGGTGGCGAGCGCGATGGCCTTGGCCCGCCGCTCGGCCTTGGTGAGGAGGCCGTGCGCCTCGAACATCTCGGCGATCTGGTCGCCGATCCGCATGACCGGGTTGAGCGCCGTCATCGGCTCCTGGAACACCATGGCGATGCGGCGACCGCGCAAGGCACGCCAGTCGCGCTCGCCGAGGGTGAGGAGATCGCGCCCCTCGAAGAGGATGCTGCCGCCGACGGGGGTCAGGGCGCGCGGCAGCAGGCCGGTGAGCGCATAGGCGCTCATGGATTTGCCCGAGCCCGATTCGCCGACGACGCAGAGGATCTTGCCCGGCATCAGATCGAGGGAGAGATCCTCCACCGCATGCGGCCGGTCCGCTCCCTTGGGCAGGGCCAGGGTGAGGTTGCGGATGCTGACGACAGGCTCGCTCATGGTTCAGGTCTCCCGTTTGGCGTCGCGCTGGCCCAGGATGCCGGGTCCGGTCTCCCCGAGATCCCAGAACAGGCCGGCCATCAGCATCAGCGCCTCGCGGCTCATCGGCCCGAGCAGGTGCTCGTCCGGACCGTGCTGGAGGCAGGCCGGGTAGGAATGCGGCACCCACAGGGTCGGCAGGCCGAGGATCTCGGAGAAGGCGTCGTTGGGCAGCGAACCGCCGAGATTGGGCAGCAGGGCCGGGCGCTTGCCCGTGCTGGCTTCGATGGAGGCCAGCGCCCAGCCGACCCAGGGATCCTCCACGGGCAGGCGGGTGGCACGGAACACTTCGGAGCGGGCCGCCCGCACCTCGACCATGGGAAAGCCCTTCGCATCGAGATGCGCGCGCACGGCCGGGATCAGGCCCTCCCAGTCGGTGCCGACGACGAAGCGCAGCTGCAGCGTCGCCTTGGCGTGGGGCGGCACCGCGTTCAGCGGGCCGTCGGGGTCGCCGGTCTTGAAGGCCAGGACTTCGAGGGTGTTCCAGCCGAAGACGCGCTCGGCCGCCGTGAGGCCGGGCTCGCCCCATTCCTCGTCGATCCTCGGCGCGGTGGGGTCGGTGCCCACCGCGATGTCGGCGAGCGCGGCGCGCACGCCCTCGGGGATCGCGGGCGGCCGCAGGGCACCGAGGAGGATCTTGCCGCGCCTGTCGACCAGGGTCGCGATGGCGTTGGCCAGAACCGTGCCGGGGTTGCGCAGCAGGCCGCCCCAATTGCCCGAATGGTGGCTGCCCTCACGCAGGTTCACGATGAGTTCGAACGTGTAGCCGCCGCGCGAGCCGAGGAAGAGCGTGGGGCGTTCCGCGCTCACCCGTGGCCCGTCCGAGGCGATGAGCACGTCGGCGGCGAGGGCGCGCGCCTCGGCCCGGCACAGGTCGCGCAGACCCGGCGAACCGGATTCCTCGCCCATTTCGATGAGAAGCTTGGTGTTGAAGCCGAGGCGTCCGCCTCTCGCCGCCATCACCGCCTCGAGCGCTCCGAGATTGATGATGTGCTGGCCCTTGTTGTCGGCGGTGCCGCGACCGTACCAGCGGTCGCCCTCGACGACGATCGCCCACGGGTCGAGGCCGGCGCGCCATTGTTCGGGGTAGCCGCGCACGGTGTCGCCGTGGCCGTAGATCAGCACGGTGGGCAGGTCGTCGCCCTCGTGCCGCTCGGCGATGAGGAAGGGGCCGTGCTCGCCGTCGGGATTGTCGAGGATGCGGCCGGTGAAGCCCAGAGGCGCGATGGCGGGCATGAGGAAGTCGGACAGGTAGGCCTCGAGCGCCGGCAATTGCCCGGTGGTCTGGCTCTCGGTGGGGCGGGCGACGGCATCCTGCAGGACGGCGCGGAAACCGCCTCCGTCGTAGTGGCGCGCGGCGTGCGCGATCGCATCGTGTCGGGACATGGATCCACTCTGTGTCGGGTGAGAATGGGAGCCGAGGGGAGCGCTCAGCGCCGCCCCTCGGGTGCCGTGACGTCGCGCAATCCGTCGCCCAGGAGGTTGATGGCGAGAACGAGGACGAGGAGGGCGACGCCCGGGATGGTGATGACCCAGGGCTGGAAGAACATGTACGGCTTGCCCTCGGCGATCATCAGCCCCCAGGAGGGCAGGGGCGGCTGGACGCCGAGGCCGAGGAACGACAGGGCCGCTTCCAGCAGGATCGCGTGCGCCATCTCCAGGGTCGCCACGACGATGAGCGCGTTGAAGATGTTGGGCAGGATCTCCTGGAACAGGATCCGGGCGTTCGAGAAGCCGGCGGCGCGGGCCGCCGCGACGAAATCCTGGTCGCGGATCTGGCGGGTGGCGGCACGCGTCACCACGGCGAAACGGTCCCACAGCAGCAGGCCCAGCACCAGGACCACCACCTTCAGCGAACCGCCCACCAGGGAGGCCATGGCCAAAGCCACGAGCACCACCGGCATGGCGAGGCGCGTGGTGACGATGTAGCTCACCACCGCGTCGACCTTGCCGCCGAAATAGCCGGCGCAGATGCCGAGCACAGTGCCGATCAGGCCGGAGATGCAGGCCGCCGCGATCCCGATGAGGAGGGAGATCTGGCTGCCGTAGATCAGGCGGCTGAGATAGTCGCGCCCCAGCTTGTCGGTGCCGAGGATGTGGTCCCACGTCCCCTTCGCGTTCCAGATCGGCGGGATCAGGCGGCGCGAGACGTCCTGGGCATAGGGGTCGTGCGGGGCGATCAGGGGCGCGGCCAGGGCCGCGAGGACGATCCCGCCGAGGATCATCGCGCCGATCATGAAGCCGCCGTGACGCAGGCCGCGCCGGAGGGCGAGCGCGGTGGGCGAGCGCGACGCGATCGCTTCGGGCACAGGACCGGCCTGGACC